>JAZOCH010000062.1:0-5267 GCA_045596425.1 Acutalibacteraceae bacterium
AAAAAAAAAAAAAAAAAGAAAACAGCCCCCCCAGCTGACGTTGTGCGTACCTCTTTTATACTTCACGGAAAAATTCCAGTTGTTCGCCATCGGGGCCTTTGACAAACGCGACGTTGATGGAAACGGGGGCAGGCATCGATGCCAACGGCACCACCTTGGGCAATATGTGCGGTGCAAAGCCTGCCGCCAGCGCTGTCGCGTATGCCTTGTCTACATCGTCAACGCACAACGCGAAATGCTGCCATTTACCGTTCTCGGCAAATTCGTCCGAGCCGTTGGCGAACAGCTCGATACGGCCGCCGTCGCCGACGTCCAGCATCACAATAAGCTTTTCGCCCTCGCCCCAGCGAATCACCTCGGTCATCCCCAGCGCGCGGTACATCGCCAAGCTCTTGTCAATGTCCCGGCATTTCAATGCAATATGATGAAATCCCTTCACCATCGGTCATCCCTGCTTTCGTTTCATTTTTCTTTATTTTACCACAAAAGCGCGTGCTTGTATATTGTTTTTTTGCGTGTTTTCGTGTATACTGATAGCTAAATGAATATTGCGCAGGCTTTCTCACACAATAAAGTGCCGGCGAATGACCGCCGAATCACCGAAAACGGAGGAATTTTGTATGAGAAAGCCGAAAATGCTCGCCGCCGTATGGCTGGCGGCAACCACCCTGCTGCTGATGCTGCCGCTGTCTGCCTGCGGCAAGAAAGACGCGCAGGTAACGGTACGTTACCTCAATTTTAAGCCCGAAATCGCGGACAAGTATCAGGAGCTTGCCGATGCCTATGAGCAGGAAACGGGGGTCAAGGTGGTGGTGGATACCGCCGCCAACAACACCTACGAACAAACACTGATGGCGAAAATGGCGACCACTGATGCGCCCACGCTGTTCCAAATCAACGGGCCGCGCGGCTATAAGAATTGGCAGGAGTACTGCGCCGACCTGTCCGGCACCGAATTATACAAGCACCTGACGGATAAAGCGCTCGCCGTCACCGACGGCAGCAAGGTTGTCGGCATCCCCTACGTGGTCGAGGGATACGGCATCATCTATAACAAAGCCATCACGGACAAATATTTTGCGCTGACCGACCGTACCACCACCTTCGCGTCGATGAACGACGTCAACTCCTTTGACAAGCTTAAAGCGCTGGTCGAGGATATGCAAAAGAACGCCGCCGCGCTCGGCATCAAGGGGGTATTTGCCTCCACCTCGCTGAAAACAGGGGAGGACTGGCGCTGGCAAACGCATCTGCTCAACATCCCACTTTCCCACGAATTCCGCGAGAACAATATCGACCTGACCTCGGCATCCGCCACGGGACAAATCCAATTTTCGCACAGCAACGAGTTTAAGAATATTTTTGACCTCTATATCAACAACTCCGTCACCGACAAGAAGCTGCTCGGCACCAAGACCGTGTCCGACTCGATGGCAGAATTCGCCCTCGAACAGTGCGCGATGGTGCAAAACGGCAACTGGGCGTGGAGCCAGATCGCCGGCGTGACGGGCAACAAGGTCAAGGCGGAGAACATCCAATACCTGCCCATCTACACGGGCGCCGCCGACGAGCAAAACTACGGCCTCGCCGTGGGTACCGAGAACTTCTACGCCATCAACGCCAAGGCCACCGAGCAAGAACAGCAGGCGGCGGCGGATTTCATCTACTGGTTATATTCCAGCGACAAGGGTAAGAAATATATCACCGAGGAGTTTGGCTTTATCGCCCCGTTTGACACCTTTGCGGAAAACGAAAGCCCCACCGACCCTCTCGCACGCGAGATCGTGCGCTGGATGAACAAAGACGACGTGAGCTCTATCCCGTGGAATTTCACCATCTTCCCCTCCACACAGTTCAAGGAGTCCTTCGGCGCATCCCTGCTTAAATACGCCCAAGGCAACAAGGACTGGTCCTCCGTCACCGCGGATATGATCGCTAACTGGAAAAAGGAAAGCGCGGCCGCATCCTGACGCGCGGTGAAAGGACGGCCGAACAATGAATCATCAACTCAAACGACAATTCGCCGCGTTTGTACTGCCGACACTGTTCGCGTTCACCGTGGCGTTTATCCTCCCCTTTGTTATGGGCGTGTGGCTGTCCTTCACCAAATTCACGACCGTCACCAACGCCAAATGGGTGGGGCTGGAAAACTATATCCGCGCCTTCACCACCGATAACGATTTTCTGCGCGCGCTGGGCTTTACGGCGCTGTTCACCGTCGTGACCGTCATCACGGTCAACGTGCTGGCGTTTCTGCTGGCACTGTTGCTCACGCGCGGTCTGCGCGGCACCAACCTCTTTCGCTCGGTGTTCTTTATGCCCAACCTCATCGGCGGCATCGTGCTCGGCTATATCTGGAATTTGCTGATCAACGGTGTGCTCAGTCTATGGGGGGTGGACATCACCTACGCCGCCCGTTACGGGTTTTGGGGACTGGTGCTGCTCACCAACTGGCAGCTCATCGGATATATGATGGTGATTTATATCGCCGGCTTGCAAAACATTCCGCCGGCGCTCACCGAGGCCGCCGCCATTGACGGCGCCACCCCAACCAAAATCCTATTCCACATCAAGCTCCCAATGGTGATGCCGTCGGTGACCATCTGCACCTTCCTGACGCTGACCAACGCTTTTAAAATGTTTGACCAAAACCTCGCGCTCACCGCAGGCGCGCCCGAACGACAGACCGAGATGCTGGCACTCAACATCTACCAGACCTTCTACGGCCGTATCGGGTGGCAGGGTGTCGGGCAGGCAAAGGCGGTCATCTTCTTTCTGCTGGTGGCGCTCATCGCGTTTATCCAACTGCGTGCCACCCGAAGCAAGGAGGTGGAGGCGTGAGAACTGTTCGTCATCGCTCACTCGACCGCCTGCTCACGGTGCTGCTGGCGGTCGTGGGAACGCTGTTTCTGATACCGGTGCTGCTGGTGCTGGTCAACTCCTTCAAATCCCGTCTGTATATCTCGGGCGAGCCGTTCGCCCTGCCTGACAGTGACACCTTTGTCGGGCTGGAAAACTATATTCGCGGTCTGACCTCAGCAGGCTTCTTCGCCGCGTTCGGGCGCTCGGTGTTCATCACCGTTGCCGCGGTGGCGCTTATCGTGCTATGTACCTCCATGACCGCGTGGTATATCGTACGGGTGAAGAGCCGCCTGACCAAGCTGCTGTATTATCTGTTTGTATTCAGTATGATCGTGCCGTTTCAGATGGTGATGTTTACCATGACCTACGTGGTCGGGCGCATCGGCTTTGACAACGTGCTCGGCATCGTACCCATCTATCTCGGGTTCGGGGCAGGGCTATCGGTGTTTATGCTCAGCGGCTTTATCAAGTCCATTCCGCTGGACATCGAGGAAGCCGCCACCATCGACGGATGCAGTCCGTGGCAGTGCTTTATTCACGTGGTGTTTCCCGTTCTGCGCCCCACCGCCGTCACGGTTGCCATCCTCAACGCAATGTGGATATGGAACGATTATCTGCTCCCCTATCTCATCCTCGGCACGCGACAAAAGACGATACCCGTCGCCATCCAACTGGCGATGCAGGGTGCCTACGGCTCCACCGATTACGGCGGACTGATGGCGATGCTGGTGCTTGCCATCATCCCCATCATCGCGTTCTATCTCGTCGGGCAAAAGTATATTATTGAGGGTGTCATCGCCGGTGCGGTTAAGGGGTAGTAAAAGGTTAAAGTAACAATATGTCCGGCTTCCCTTGTCAGGGGAGCTGTCAGCCGTATGGCTGACTGAGAGGTAGTCGATTTTCTGCAATTTCTCTCCCTCCGTCTTCGCCTACGGCGAATCCACCTCTCTCGCCGAGAGCGGCCCCCTTTTGTCGGCTACGCCGACATTTCCCCCGCAATGCGGGGGGGTCCTCCCTCATCAGAGGGAGGCAAGCAGGTTTTCATCGCAAGAATACACTAAGCAAAGGAAGATCCATTATGATTGGCAAACGCGCAAGCGGCGTACTGCTGCACATCAGCTCTCTGCCCGGTGCTTACGGCATCGGCACGTTGGGCGAGGAAGCCTATCGCTTCGTCGATTTTTTGCGACGGGCAGGACAGACCTACTGGCAGATTCTGCCCGTCTGCCCCGTCGGCAAGGGAAATTCGCCCTACCACAGCTTTTCCAGCTTTGCAGGGAATCCAATGTTCATCGACCCTGCCGGTTTGCACCGTCTTGGGTATCTGACCGAGGATGAGCTGTTTGCGGCAAAGGTAGGCGGCGACCCTACCAAGGTGGATTTTGCGGCGGTAAACACCGCGCGTGAGGCACTGTTTTCGCTCGTCTATCCGCGCTTTATTGCCGCGCCGCCGTCGGATTTTGCGGATTTCTGCCGCGATAACGCCGATTGGCTGGACGATTATGCGCTATTTATGGCTATCCGTGAGCACAAGGGCGACCTGCCCCTGCAACAGTGGGAAGCGGACATCCGTTCGCACCGCCCCAAGACGGTCGCGATGTGGCGCGTCAAGTGCGCCGAACGGGTGGGGTATCATCAGATGCTGCAATACCTCTTTTTCCGTCAATGGAACGCGCTCAAAGACTACGCCAACCACAGCGGCGTGCGCATCATCGGTGACCTGCCCATCTACGTGTCGGGCGACAGCGCCGACGTGTGGGCGGATGCGCATTTGTTCCAGTTGGACGCCGACGGGCAACCCACGTCGGTGGCAGGATGTCCCCCCGATGCGTTCTGTGAGGACGGTCAGCTGTGGGGTAATCCCGTCTACGATTGGAGGGCAATGCGCCTCGGCGGCTATCGCTGGTGGCTTCGCCGTCTCGCGGCAGGCGCACGGCTGTACGACGTTATCCGCATCGACCATTTCCGCGGCTTTGAGTCCTACTATGCCATCCCTGCCGATGCCGAATCCGCGCGTGAAGGCACGTGGAAACGCGGCCCCGGAATGAAGCTGTGGCGTGCGGTGGAAAAACGGCTGGGACACATCCCCATCATTGCGGAGGATTTGGGTTTTCTCACCCCTGCGGTGCATAAGCTGGTGCGTGACAGCGGTTTCCCCGGGATGAAGGTACTGCAATTCGCCTTTGACCCATCGGGGGACAGCGGATATCTCCCCCACCGTTATGATAAAAACTGCGTGGTGTACACGGGTACCCACGACAACGACACCATCCTCGGCTGGGCGGATTCCGCGGACAGCGAACAGATCGCGTTTGCGATGGACTACCTGCACGCGACCGACCGCGACAGCCTGCGTGTGCATATGATGCAGGCGGCGCTGGCAAGCACCGCCGACACCTGCATCC
>JAZOCH010000063.1:0-2410 GCA_045596425.1 Acutalibacteraceae bacterium
CATGGCTACGATCCGACTTGACCTATGTGGATCAGCTGCCGACTACCATCCGCCCTGTGACCGATCCCAGCGGCAGCACGGTTACAGAGCAAGACGGTACGGTGCAGACAGAGATCGTTATTCCGCCGCATATCACAGTGACAACCGATGCACAGGGCACGACGCATACGTCCTATGTGCCTGAGCAGACCGTCACCACCACAACCACAACGACCACAACCATAACCTCAACTTCTACGTCGACCTCGAATTCCATCTCGGACTCGACTTCGACTTCGGTTTCAACCACTGATTCCACCTCGAGTTCTACCTCGAGTTCTACCTCGAGTTCAACTTCGAGTTCTACCTCGAGCTCCACTTCGAGCTCCACTTCGAGCTCCACCTCGAGTTCCACCTCGAGTTCCACCTCGAGTACCACTTCTAGTTCGACTTCCAGCTCCTTTCAGACAGATTCCGTGACAAGCACCACCAAACCTACTCAGCAGGAAATCATACAATCCGTAAGTTTGCCTGCTGAGGGTTATGCACCGGATAATCGCATTAGACTTGGTAAGGTGACGTTATCCGGGCAGACCGTGACGATGGTTGTTCGCAATATCTCCTCGGTATGGGAAGCGGAAAATGGCGTGTTTGAGTACACCTGCTATGATAAAAACAACCTAAAGTTGTCGGTTGATCAGATCAAATTCGGCAGCATTTCGGTAAAGTCCGAAAAAACTTGTACTTTCGACATTCCTGTAGGCACTGTGAAGGTGGAATTGACGGATTTCCAGACGGATTATTGGTCGATACCGATAATATAACCGGATAGTTGTCGTATCGAAATCGCTTTCATATTTTAAAGAAAAGAGGCGGATTCTTTGCGTAAGATATCCTGTGTTTTTTTAACCGCGATTGTGCTGTGTGGATTGATTGCTGTTGGCGGTAAGGCGATCGGCGTGAACTCATATCAGCCGACGGTATATGAATATCAGCTGGAGAACGCGGTGTTTGCCGACGCGGGTAGCACGACGAGTGTGCAAGGATTCGTGTTCGGCGACGCCAACGGCGACGGTGTAGCGGACGATGAGGACCTTGATTTACTGCAACGGCACCTTAACGGTTGGCCTGTGGAGATTGATACAGCCGCAGTGGAGATGAATGGCGACGGCAAGCTGAACAATAAGGATCTCGGGTTATTGCAGCGTTACCTTAACGGATGGGATGTCCAACCGCCCACGACCAAGCCCACAGAACCTGAGCAACCGAGCGTTGTCCTGCCTGCGGAGGGCGATTCCCTCGATAAGCGCATTAAGCTTGGTAAGGTGACGCTGTCCGGACAAACTGTCACGATGGTCATCCGCAACACCTCCTCGGCATGGGAAGCAGAAGACGGCGTGCTTGAGTACACTTGCTATGATGAAAACAACCTACCGTTGTTGGTCAGTCAGATCAAATTCGGTAGCATTTGGTTAAAATCCGAAAAAACCTGCACCTTTGACATCCCCGTGGGAACGGTGAAGGTGGAGTTGACGGATATTCAGGTGGATTATTGGTCTGTGCCGGTATAATGAGAGAACATCTCACCTATCAGTAACAAAAAGAACCGAAAGCACTCGTTGCTTTCGGTTCTTTTTACTATAAAATATCGGCATACTCGATGACGGTACTTGCAATTTTCGGCACAGAGGGCTATAATAATACGGATAAGTATTAATAAGAGGACGATTTTATGAAACGGATGTCTGCCCGCAAATTGCGGGGGAATTTGCTATTGTTGTTAACAGCGATGATCTGGGGTGTCGCGTTTGTTGCGCAGAAGAGCGGCGGCGCAGGGCTTGGAGCCTTTACGATCATCGGTTTGCGGTCGCTCATCGGCTCGGCGGGGCTGATATTGGTCATCCCGCTGCTGGATAAACTGGGGCTCAGCCGCCAATCGGAAAGTCCCGCTCAGCGCAAAGCACTGTGGCTTGGCGGTGTTTTGTGCGGTTTGGCAATGTTTGTCGCGACCAACCTGCAGCAGCTCGGTCTGCAAGGCGAAGGAGTGTCCGAAGGCAAGGCGGCATTCACGACGGCACTGTACATTGTGCTTGTGCCGATTCTCGGGTTGTTTTTAAACCGCCGCACGACCTTGCTCAACTGGCTCGGTGTGGTGCTCGCCGCGGTGGGGCTGTATTTCCTGTGTGCGATGGGTGAGACCGGCTTCGGATTGAGCGATATACTGCTTCTGCTGTGCGCGCTGATGTTCTCGGTGCAGATTATGCTGGTTGACCGTTTTTCGCCAAAGGTGGACGGTGTGCGGTTGTCGTGTATCCAGTTCTTCGTGGTGGGCATACTGAATATACCGCTGATGTTCCTGTTGGACACGCCGACGTGGACGGGTGTGCAAAACCATTTGGGCGAGCTGCTGTATCTTGGCTTACTGTCCAGC
>JAZOCH010000064.1:0-4912 GCA_045596425.1 Acutalibacteraceae bacterium
GACCCACTCGAATGAGTGGGTCGGCTGTTTTCATTTCTTCAGTTCCAGCGTGCGCTCGTAGGCAGCGGTGACCGCGCCCATCGCGGTCGCGCGAAACGCGCCGTCCTCCAACGCGTGTACGCCGGCAATCGTCGTGCCGCCGGGACTGCACACCGCGTCTTTGAGGTCGCCGGGGTGGCGACCGGTCGCGAGCACCATCTGCGCCGCACCGAGCGCTGTCTGAGCGGCAAGCTCCAACGCCTGCGCGCGCGGCAGACCGCATTCCACGCCGCCGTCGGCAAGCGCCTCGATAAACAGATACACAAACGCCGGGCCGCAACCCGACACCGCGCTCGCGGCGTCGATGCGCGCCTCATCGATTGCGCACAATCGTCCTGCCGCGCTCAACATCCCAAGGAATGCCGTGGTCTGTTCGGCGGTGACGTCCGCCGACGCGGTATACAAAATCATTCCCTGCCCCACCGCCACAGGCGTGTTGGGCATTATACGGATGACGGGGGCTTCCACCCTTGCCATCGCGCGGATCGCCGCGGTGGACAGACCTGCCGCCATACTGATCAGCAGCGGCTTATTCTTGCGTTCAGCAAGCGGCAGAGTAGCCAGCACATCCGCCATCATCTGCGGCTTAACGCCGAGGAAAATGGCATCGCATTCGCGCGTGATGGTGTCGTTGTCACTCACCTGCGCTCCAAGCTGTGCCGCCAGTGCTTTGACCTTGTCTGCGCAAGGGTCGGAAAGGCGAATGCTCGCGCCGCCGACGGTCTTTGCCACCGCCGTAGCCAGTGCGCCGCCCATATTGCCTGCGCCGATAAATCCCACTGTCATCGTGTTCACACTCCCTTTATCGTGTTTGTCCGTTGCCGACAATCACGTATTTATAGGTCGTCAGCTCTTCCAGTCCCATCGGGCCGCGCGCGTGCATCTTCTGGGTGGAGATGCCCATCTCACAGCCAAGCCCGAACTCGCCGCCGTCGGTGAAACGCGTGGATACGTTCACGTACACCGCCGCCGAGTCCACCGCCGCGACAAACCGTGCGGCGGTCGCATCGTTCGCGGTGATGATTGCCTCGCTGTGCTGTGTCGAGTGCGCGGCGATGTGTGCCACCGCCTCTTCCACGTCCGCGACCACGCGTACCGCGAGAATGTAATCCAAAAATTCCGTGTCAAAATCCGTATCGCTCGCCAAGGTGCCATCAATAATGGCAGCAGCCGCCGCATCCAGCCGCAATTCGGCCGAATGCTCGCGTGCGGTGTCGCACAAACGAGCTTTGAGCATCGGCAAGAAGTCTGCCGCAATATCCTTATGCACCAAGCACACCTCGGCAGCGTTGCACACCGAGGGGCGGCTCATTTTCGCATTGTCGAGAATATCCACCGCCATCGCGAGGTCTGCCGCTTTGTCCACGTACACGTGGCAGATGCCCGTGCCCGTCTGAATGCACGGCACCGTCGCGTTCTCCACGCAGGCGCGGATAAGACCTGCACCGCCGCGCGGAATGAGCAGGTCCACCAGCCCCTCCGCACGCATCAGCTCGTTGGCGCTCGCACGGGTGGTGTCCTCGATGAGATTAACCATATCGGGAGAAATGCCGACCTGCGCGAGTCCCTCACGCAGTGCCGCCACGACAGCCGCTGCGGAACGGTAAGCTTCCTTGCCACCGCGCAGAACGCAGACGTTGCCCGATTTGAGTGTCAGCGCCGCCGCGTCGGAGGTGACGTTCGGGCGGCTCTCGTAAATGATGGCTACCACGCCGATGGGCACGGCAACCTTGCGGATGGTCATTCCCTTACCATGCACAGTGCGCGATAATTCGCGCCCGACAGGGTCGGGCAGCTGCGCGACCTCGCGAATACCTTGTGCCATCCCCTCGATACGGGCGGCGGTCAAGGTTAAGCGGTCAATCATTACCGAGGAAATACTCCCCTCTGCCGCGGCAACATCCGCGCGGTTGGCGGTTAAAATATCCTCGGTGTGCCTAAGCAGGCTGTCGGCCATCGCTTCGAGCGCCGCGTTCTTTTGCACAGTGGTGAGGGCGGACAGCGACCTGCTCGCCGCCTTCGCACAGCATAAAATCTCCTGCGTTGTTCTCATATCACTTGCCCTCCGCCAAAAACCGCGTACCGACCGCCTTGCCTGCCACGATATCGTACAGCACGTCGGGGTCCTCACCGTTGGCAATCACCATATCGATGCCGGCGGCGGTCACCGTCTTGGCGGCGGCGAGCTTGGTCTGCATACCGCCCGTGCCGAGCTTACTGCCGGCACCGCCGACGGATGCCTCCATCTCGGCGGTGATGCACGCGACCGTCGGCACCAGCGTTGCGGTGGGGTCGGTATGGGGGTCGGCGGTGTACAGCCCGTCAATGTCGGACAACAAAATCAGCAGATCCGCCCCGACGTTGGTTGCCACAATCGCGCCGAGGGTGTCGTTATCGCCGATGACGATCTCCTCGGTAGCAACGGTGTCGTTTTCATTAATAATGGGTAACACGCCGAGTTCCAACAGGCGGTACATCGTGTTGTGGAAGTTGGCACGGCGCCCCTCATGCTGTAAATCCGCGCCCGTCAGCAGCACCTGCGCGACGGTGTGATTATGCTCGGTGAACAGCTTGTCGTAGGTGTACATCAGCTCACACTGTCCCACCGCGGCGGCCGCCTGCTTGGTCGGGATGTCGGTCGGGCGACTGCCCAGCGACAGCTTGCCCACGCCCATACCGATGGCGCCCGACGATACCAGCACCAGCTCATGGCCCGCGTTTTTGAGGTCGCTCATCACGGCGCACAGCTTCTCTACGCGGCGGATGTTGAGCAGTCCCGTCGCGTGCGCCAACGTGGATGTTCCCACCTTCACTACGATACGCATAGTGTTCTATCTCCTTTCGGCACAATTCGCCGATGAATTATCTTTCGAAAAAGAATACCACAACCAATGGGATAATGCAAGCAACACGCTTGTTTCTTATGTAAATTCAGCGGCATTGTTACAACAGCGTTATAGGTGATGTCTTTATATCGTAACGACTCCTAACCACACCAACAAAAACGCAACATCAAACCCTATGCCCAATAACAGAAAAATCCATCCCGTTACAATGGTGAGAATGTGGCGAAAAGTATAGGACTCTTTTTCTTCGCCGTTACGAAAACTCAAAAATACGTCCCATCCGCGAGCGGCGGCAATCAAACGGATTACACCCTGTGCCGCGATTACCAATCCTAATCCTAACACCATCGGCATCCAAAAGCAAGCTGCCGCCGCGAATAAAACGAAGAGTATAATCGTTGCCACATTGAAAACAAACAGCGCGTTATCTAAATGCTTTTGCTGCCATCGGGTATATTGCTGTTTCCACATAGGAATCTCCCTTCTTTGGCAAGGATGGGGCGACCCTGTCGGATCACCCCATCGGAATCAATTCTTAGTTAGCGATATGCTCCTCGATATACGCCTTCAAGTCCTTGATCGCTACGCGCTCCTGCTGCATCGTGTCGCGGTCACGCACCGTGACACAGCCGTCGACCTCGCTGTCGAAGTCGTAGGTGATGCAATAAGGCGTGCCGATCTCGTCCTCGCGGCGGTAACGCTTACCGATGGAGCCGGACTCATCAAAGTCCACCATAAAGTACTTGGACAGCTCCTGCTGAATCGCCATAGCCGGCTCGCTGAGCTTCTTGGACAGCGGCAACACCGCCGCCTTGAAGGGCGCCAGCGCCGGATGCAAGCGAAGCACCACGCGCGTGTCATTCTTCTCGGCATCGACGACCTCTTCGTCGTACGCCTCGACGAGGAACGCCAGCGTCACGCGGTCAGCACCCAGCGAGGGTTCGACCACGTAGGGAATGTAGTGCTCATTCTTCTCCTGGTCGAAGTAGGTCATATCCTTGCCCGAGGTGGTCTGGTGGGCGTTGAGGTCAAAGTTGGTGCGGGACGCGACACCCCACAATTCGCCCCAGCCGAACGGGAACACAAACTCAAAGTCGGTGGTCGCGTTGGAATAGTGGCTCAACTCCTCGGGGTCGTGGTCACGCAGACGCAGGTTCTCGTCCTTCATACCGAGGCCGAGCAACCACTGATGGCAGAATTCTTTCCAATACTTGAACCAGTCAAGCTCGGTGCCGGGCTGGCAGAAGAACTCCAACTCCATCTGCTCGAACTCACGGGTGCGGAAGGTGAAGTTGCCGGGGGTAATCTCGTTACGGAAGGACTTACCCACCTGACAGACGCCGAAGGGGAGCTTGCAGCGCGTGGAGCGCTGCACGTTCTGGAAGTTGACGAAGATACCCTGCGCGGTTTCAGGGCGCAGATACACGGTGTTCTTCGCATCCTCGGTCACGCCCTGAAAGGTCTTAAACATCAGGTTGAACTGACGGATATCCGTCCAGTTGTGTTTGCCGCAGGTCGGGCAAGAGATGTTGTGCTCCTCGACGAACTCCTTCATCTCCGCCTGGGAGAGCGCGTCGACGGGCTTGGGCAGGGTGAAGCCATTCTCGGCGCACCAGTCCTCAATGACCTTATCCGCACGAAAACGCTCCTTGCACTCCTTACAGTCCATCAACGGGTCGGAGAATCCGCCCACGTGGCCGCTCGCCACCCAGGTCTGGGGGTTCATCAAAATCGCGGCATCCAATCCCACGTTGTAGGGATTCTCCTGCACAAATTTCTTCCACCACGCCTTTTTGACGTTGTTTTTCAGTTCCACGCCAAGCGGACCGTAGTCCCACGTATTCGCCAGTCCGCCGTAGATTTCGGAGCCGGCGAAAATAAAGCCGCGGCCCTTGCACAGCGTAACAATTTTTTCCATCGTTTTTTCGGTGTTTTTCATTGATAGACCCTCCCGTTTCCTTACTCCCGTTTCCTTACTCCCGTTTCCTTAATAGGAAATATATGCGTATCATTGTAATATGAAATAA
>JAZOCH010000065.1:0-11471 GCA_045596425.1 Acutalibacteraceae bacterium
TCTCTCCATCTCCGCCAAAATAAAAAGAAACGCCCTCGTGGCGTTTCTTTTTATTTTCGTGAAAATGAGTGGGATGCAGGACTCGAAAAGGCGCCAGCCTTTTCCAAGGTTTTGCGCGAGCAGGGATTTACGGCACGCAGGCGCTCGGCGCAAAACTGGTTCAACATCTCTCCATCTCCGCCCAAAAGAGAACGCACCACCGCAAAGTGGTGCGTTCTCTTTTTGTTGTTTTATTTCTCAAAGCACACAAATTTATCGTCCACATTCTCCGGACGGGTCTTTTGCGTCAGCAGGCTGACGGTGGGGACCAGCACCAGACCGCCGAGCATCGCGAACACGCCGGAATACAGCGAGTTGGTGAAGATGAAGTCAAGCACGGGGATGCCCTTGACGCTGAACAGATGCACGCTGATGCACAGCTGCACGATTTCCAGCCCCGTGCCGAAGATAAAGCTTGCGGCGACGGCAGCACGCGTGGTGCGGCGCCAGTAGAGGCCGTACAGGAACGGCGCGAGGAATGCGCCGGCAAGCGCGCCCCACGACACACCCATCATCTGCGCGATGAACAGGGAATCCTTCCACAGCGTATCCTTCAAAATGGCGATGGTAGCCGACACGGCGATAAAGAACACGATGAACAGCCGCATAATGAACACGCTGCGCTTGTCGCTCAGTTCCTTTTTGCGCTCGATGGCAGGCTTAACCACGTCCAGCGTCAGCGTGGAGGAGGAGGTCAGCACCAGCGAGGAAAGGGTAGACATCGAGGCGGCAAGCACCAGCACGATGATGAGCGCGACCACCACGGGCGCGAGGTCGGCGAGCATGGTCGGCACGACCTTGTCAAACAGCACGCCATGCTCGGTGATATAACCGCCCTCGGTCATTTGGCTGTGGTACAGTCTGCCGAAGCCGCCGAGGAAATAACAGCCGCCGGCGACAACAACCGCGAACACGGTGGAGATGATGGTGCCCTTTTTAATCGCTCCCTCGTCCTTGATGGAGTAGAATTTCCCCACCATCTGCGGCAGTCCCCACGTACCCAGTGAGGTGAGCATCACCACGAAGAACAGAAAGATCGGATTGGGGCCTAGGGTGGAGGTGAATTCTGCGCCGGCTTCTTCGCTGAGCGAGCGCACCGCCTCGACAAGACCGCCGTTCTGATTCAGCACCGCAAGGACGACCGTCACGATGCCGACAAGCATAATAATGCCTTGTATAAAATCGTTGATGGCGGTTGCCATATAGCCGCCGAAGATGACGTAAATGCCGGTGAGCACCGCCATCGCCACCACGATTACCCAGTAGTCGATCTCAAATACGTTATTAAACAGCGAGGACAGACCGTTATACAGCGAGGCGGTGTAGGGGATAAGGAACACAAACACGATAAACGAGGCAATCGCTTTGAGTGTTTTGGAATTATACCGTTTTTCAAAGAAATCGGGCATCGTTTTGGAGCCGAGGTGCTGGGTCATCACACGGGTACGGCGACCGAGCACCATCCACGCGAGCAGTGAGCCGATGAAGGCGTTGCCCAGACCGATCCAAGTCGAAGCCAGACCGAAGTTCCAGCCGAACTGTCCTGCGTAGCCGACAAAAATGACCGCGGAAAAATACGACGTACCAAAAGCGAACGCCGTCAGCCACGGACCGACTGCGCGACCGCCGAGCACGAAGCCGTCAATACTGGTTGACAGCTTGCGGCAATATAAACCGACCCCGATCATCAGTGCAAAAAAGCAAATAAGCATCGGGACGGACACCAGCACCGCTGGGCTGATATTGCCTGCCGCGAGCAGGGGAGATGGCAAAGACATAAGCAAGACACTTCTTTCGTAAAAATCTCGTTGCAAACACTTTAACACTTTAAAGCGTGTTTGTCAAGTCCTAATGGAAAAATTTTTAAAAATTTCGCTAAGCGGTTGACATATACACTTTAAAGTGCTAAAATGTATCCCAACGATTTTATTATAAAGAGGAATCTAGTATGACCATCGTACATTTGTTAGAGAGAAACGCGCGCGAATTTGCCAGCGACACCGCGCTCGTGGAGATCAATCCCGAGCAGCCCGAGACTCGCCGCCTGACATGGCACGAATATGAGCTGGTTGAGCCGACGGGGCGTGCGCGCCATTACCGACGCGAGATTTCATGGGCGGTGTTTAACGAAAAAGCCAATCGCTTGGCGAATATGCTGGGGCAGCACGGCATCGGCAAGGGCAAGAAGGTTGCCATCCTGCTGATGAACTGCATTGATTGGCTGCCCATTTATTTTGGTATATTAAAGACGGGTGCGCTTGCCGTGCCGCTGAACTTCCGCTATTCCTCCGACGAGATCGACTATTGTTTAAAGCTCGCCGAGGCGGACGTGCTGATTTTCGGCACGGAGTTTATCGGACGCGTGGAAGCCGTGGCGGACGAGATCAGCAAGAGCTGCACGCTTATCTATCTCGGCGCCGGTTGTCCGGCCTTTGCGGATGATTATAACGACCTCATTTCCGAGTGCTCGGGTTCCTTCCCCGAATGCGCGCTGACCGAGCAGGACGATGCGGCTATCTACTTCTCCTCGGGTACGACGGGCTTCCCTAAGGCGATTTTACATAATCACGAGAGCCTGATTCATTCCTGTCGCGTGGAGCAGAATCACCACGGGCAGACGCGCGAGGACTGCTTTTTGTGCATTCCGCCGCTGTACCATACGGGCGCCAAGATGCACTGGTTCGGCAGCTTGCTTGCCGGCTCCAAGGCGGTCATTCTCAAAGGTACGCAGGCGCGCAGCATCCTCGAAGCGGCAAGCCGTGAGAAATGCACCATCGTATGGCTGCTGGTACCGTGGGCGCAGGATATTTTGAACGCCCTCGACCGCGGCGATGTTTCGCTCGATGAGTTCGACCTGTCGGCGTGGCGACTGATGCATATCGGTGCTCAGCCCGTGCCGCAGAGTCTCATTAAACGTTGGCTCGAATACTTCCCCGACCATCAATACGACACCAACTACGGTTTGTCCGAGTCTATCGGCCCCGGTGCGGTGCACCTCGGCGTGGAGAACGTCCATAAGGTGGGTGCCATCGGCATCCCCGGTTATGGCTGGGAGGTCAAAATCGTCACCCCCGAGGGAGAAGAGGTCGCACAAGGCGCCGTCGGCGAATTGTGTCTGAAAGGCCCCGGCGTGATGGCCTGCTACTACCGCGACGATAAGGCGACCGCCGATACCCTGCGCGACGGCTGGCTGTATACGGGCGATATGGCGATGCGGGACGAGGAAGGGTTTATCTACCTCGTTGACCGTAAGAAGGACGTTATCATCAGCGGCGGCGAGAACCTGTATCCCGTGCAGATCGAGAACTTTTTGGCGGCACATTTCAAAATCAAGGACGTCGCAGTCATTGGCCTGCCCGATACGCGTCTCGGCGAGATTGCCACGGCCATCATCGAACTAAAAAAGGGCGAAACCTGCACCGAGGATGAGATCAACGACTTCTGCAAGGATCTGCCCCGTTACAAGCGTCCGCGTAAGATTATTTTTGCGGATGTGCCGCGCAACCCCACGGGAAAGATTGAAAAGCCGAAGCTGCGTAAGCTGTACGGCGGCGAGGGCTTGGTCGACTCGCAGAACAAGTCTTGATATATAAGGAGTGTATGTATATATGAAGAAATTGATGATCGGCAACCAAGCGGTTGCCGCAGGCTTACACGACGGTGGACTCGGCGTTGTGTCCAGCTATCCCGGCACCCCGTCTACCGAAATCACCGAGTTTTTAGCCAAATATGATGACCTGCATAGCGAGTGGGCGCCCAACGAAAAGGTTGCCTGCGAGGTGGCATACGGCGCCAGCTTGGCAGGTGCTCGTTCCGCCTGTGCGATGAAGCACGTGGGCCTCAACGTCGCTGCTGACCCGTTGTTTACGCTGTCCTACACGGGTGTGAACGGCGGACTGGTCATTTGCGTGGCGGATGATCCGGCGATGCACTCCTCGCAGAACGAGCAGGATTCCCGTCACTACGCCATCGCGGCGAAGGTGCCGATGCTGGAACCGGCGGACTCTGCTGAGGCGTACGCGTTTGCCAAGTCGGCGTTCGAATTGTCAGAGAAATACGATACCCCCGTGCTGCTGCGTATGTGCACCCGTATTGCGCACAGCCAATCGGTGGTGGAAACGGACGAGGCTGTGCCGGCGGTGCTTAAAGAGTACGAAAAGAACCCTGCCAAGTACATTATGATGCCGGGCAACGCCATTAAGCGCCACCCTGTCGTGGAGGAGCGCACCCTCGCGTTGCAGGCACTTGCAGAGGATTGTGCATACAACACCGTGGAGATGCACTCGGATGAAATCGGCATCATCACCTCGGGCTGTTCGTATCTGTACGTGAAAGAGGCGCTGGGCGACTCGGTTAGCATACTCAAAATCGGTATGCCCAACCCCCTGCCGGTGAAGCTCATTAAGGACTTTGCCGCCAAGGTGAAAAAATTGTACGTCATTGAGGAGCTTGACCCCATCATCGAAAATCACGTGCGTGCGCTCGGGTTAGAGGTGACGGGCAAGGAGCTGTTCTCGCTGCTCGGTGAATTCTCCCAGCAGACGGTGGCGGCGGCGTTCGGTATGGCGGCGAAGGAATTTGTCACTGCGGATTCGCCCATCCCTGCACGCCCCCCGATGATGTGTGCCGGCTGTCCGCACCGCGGCATCTTCTACACCCTCGCCAAAAACAAGATCACGGTACACGGCGATATCGGCTGTTACACGCTTGGCGCGGTACCGCCGCTGAGCGCCTTGGATTCCACCCTGTGTATGGGTGCTTCCATTTCGGGCTTGCACGGCTTTAACGCCGCGCGCGGCGCAGATGCCGAGGGCAAGACGGTGGCGGTCATCGGTGACTCCACCTTTATGCACTCGGGTATGACGGGCCTCGTCAACGTCGCCTACAACGCGACCAATTCCACCGTTATCATTCTCGACAACTCCATCACGGGTATGACGGGTCACCAGCAGAACCCCACCACGGGTTACAACATCAAGGGCGACCCTGCCGCCAAGGTGGATTTGGAGGCGCTGTGCCGTGCGCTGGGCATTAACCGCGTGCGCGTGGTGGATCCATACGACCTTGCGGCGTGCGAGACGGCGATCAAAGAGGAGCTGGCAGCGGAGGAGCCGTCGGTCATTATCTCGCGCCGCCCCTGCGTGCTGCTCAAATATGTTAAGCACGCGCCCACCCTCAATGTGGAGGCGGATAAGTGCCGTTCCTGCAAGAAATGTATGAAGCTCGGTTGCCCTGCCATCAGTCTGAAAGACGGCAAGGCAAAGATCGATACGACGTTGTGTGTCGGTTGCGGCGTGTGTAAGCAACTGTGCGCATTTGACGCGATCAATTAAGGAGGTGCAGACTATGAAAACAACCAGTGTTATGATCGTCGGTGTCGGCGGACAGGGAAGTCTGCTCGCCTCCAAGCTGCTCGGCCGTCTGCTGATGGATGAGGGCTACGATGTCAAGGTCAGCGAGGTCCACGGTATGAGTCAGCGCGGCGGCTCGGTGGTCACCTACGTGCGCTTCGGCGACAAGGTGTATTCCCCCATCGTTACCGCAGGCGAGGCGGATATTATCATCTCATTTGAAAAATTGGAGGCGGCACGCTATGCCGGCTACCTTAAAAAGGACGGCCGTATTGTCGTCAACACCCAGCAGATCGACCCGATGCCGGTTATTATCGGCGCGGCGCAGTATCCTGTCGATGTGCTGGATGAGCTGACCGCCAAGGGTGTCAATGTGGAGGCGCTGGATGCGCTCGCTCTCGCGGAAGAGGCAGGTTCGTCCAAGGCGGTGAACATCGTGCTGATGGGACGTGTGGCCAAGCAGTTCGGCATCCCTTACGAGCGGTGGATCGCGGCGATTGAGAACACCGTCGCGCCCAAGTTCGTGGAGATGAATAAAAAGGCGTTTGATTTAGGCTACAATTCTTAAAAAGGATGGCGATAGACAATGGCAGAACGATATTTCCAAAAAGAGATCGAGACCATGCCGGTCGAAGACCTCAAAAAGCTGCAATCCGAAAAGCTCGTCAAGCAGGTTAAGCACGTTTATGAGAACGTGGAATATTACCGCAATCTGATGGATGAAAAGGGCGTGAGTCCCGAGGACATCCACAATATCGAGGATCTGCACAAGCTGCCCTTCCTCACCAAGGCGGATTTGCGCGATGCGTATCCGTACGGTCTGCTCGCAAAGCCCTTGAAGGATTGCGTGCGTATTCAGTCGACCTCCGGCACGACGGGTCGTCGCGTGGTGGCCTTCTACACCCAGCACGATGTTGATCTGTGGGAGGATTGCTGTGCGCGCGCTATCGTGGCGGCAGGCGGCACGGACGAGGACGTGTGTCAGGTGGCATACGGCTATGGCTTGTTCACGGGTGGCCCCGGTCTTAACGGCGGGTCCCACAAGGTGGGTTGTCTGACCCTGCCGATGTCATCGGGCTTTACTGACCGACAGATTCAGTTTATGAACGACCTTTCCGCGACCATTCTGTGCTGTACCCCGTCTTATGCGGCTTATATCGGCGAGTCGCTGAAAGAGCAGGGCTACAAACCCGAGGATATTCCGCTCAAAGCCGGTATCTTCGGTGCGGAGCCGTGGACGGAGGAGATGCGCCGCGGTATCGAGGAGACCCTCGGCATCAAGGCGTACGACATTTACGGCCTGACCGAGACCTCCGGACCCGGTGTGGCGTTTGAGTGCTGCGAGCAGTCGGGTATGCACATCAACGAGGACCACTTCCTCGCGGAGATTATCGACCCCGACACGGGCGAGGTTCTCCCCGAGGGCAGCAAGGGTGAATTGGTGTTCACCTCGCTGGATAAGGAAGCATTTCCGCTTTTGCGTTATCGCACACGCGACATTTGCGTGCTGTCGCGTAAGCCCTGCTCCTGCGGCCGTACGCACATCAAGATGTCTAAGCCTATGGGACGCAGTGATGATATGATGATCATTCGTGGTGTTAACGTCTTCCCGAGCCAGATCGAGACCGTTCTGCTCAAAGAGGGGTATCAGCCGAACTACCAGATCATCGTCGACCGCGTCGGCAATAACGACACTTTTGACGTCAACGTCGAGATGAATCCCGAGCAGTTCACCGACACCGTCAGCGGCATCACCGCGCAGGAAAAGGCGCTGAGCGAGGCGATGAAGACGATGCTCGGCATTAACCCGAAGGTACATCTGGTTGCGCCCAAGTCCATCACACGCAGTGAGGGCAAGGCGGTGCGCGTCATCGACAAACGTAAATTACACGATTAAGGAGTGGATACTATGTCTTTGAAACAAGTTACGGTTTTCGTAGAAAATAAACAAGGCGCGTTGGTGTCCATCACCGACACGCTCGCGAAGCATAACGTCAACATCCGCGCACTATCCATTGCGGATACGCAGGAGTTTGGTATCCTGCGTCTGATCGTTAACGATACCGCCGCCGCGGTCAAGACACTCACTGACGACGGCCACCTCATCAACACCACCGACGTCGTCGGCGTGAAGATCGGCGATGCCCCCGGCAAGCTGTCCAAGGCGTTGGAAGTGCTGGACGAGGCAGGTATCAATATGGAATATCTGTATGCGTTTATGACGCGCACCGAAAAGCACGCCTACGTGGTGCTGCGCGTGGCGGATAACGTCGCCGCCGAGGCCGCACTGGAAAAGGCAGGCTTCCACCTCATCACCGACGCGGACGTTAATAAGCTGTAACAAGCCTCAACGCAGCCGTTCTGTGCAATGCACAGAACGGCTGTGTTTTTTGCACCGTTGCGCCTCTCGCGCATACACTGATGGAGGAAAGGAGTGACAGTGTATGCGCAGAAGACCGATGCGACCAATGCCGCCGATTCCGCAACGACCGTTTGCGAATTTGTGCGCGATACTCGCGCAGCCACCCGATGCAGTAGCGGATGTACGGGGTGGCGGCGTATATCCCCGTCTTGGCGGCACGGTACGCTTTTATCAGACGCGCTATGGGGTGTTGGTGAGTGCCGAAGTCGTGGGACTGCCGACACAGAACGGACCGTGTGCCGGCAAGGTGTTCGGCTTTCACATCCACGAGGGGAATGCCTGCCGCGGCAATCCGCAGGACCCCTTTGCCGCTGTCGGGGGGCATTATAACCCCAATGGCTGTGCGCATCCGTATCATGCAGGCGATTTACCGCCGTTGTTCGGCAATCACGGCTATGCGCTGTCGGTGTTTCTCACCGACCGTTTCACCGTGGATGAGGTGATCGGGCGCACGTTGATTATCCACAGCGGCGTGGATGATTTTACCGGCCAGCCTGCCGGCAATGCAGGACAAAAGATTGCCTGCGGCCGCATTATGCGACGCAACTAAAAAAGCGTTCGGACACCGCAAAGGGTGTCCGAACGCTTTTTCGTTATTCCTTAAACAAATCGGTCGACAGATAGCGGTCGCCCGTGTCGGGCAGCAGCACGACGATGTGTTTGTCGGTGAATTCGGGACGGGTCGCCAATTGGCAGGCGGCAGACAGCGCCGCTCCTGAGGAGATGCCGACCAGCACGCCCTCGGTGCGTGCCAGTTCGCGCGCCGCTGTGTAGGCATCCTGCGTGGTGACGGGTAAGATTTCGTTGTACACAGAGGTGTCCAGCACCGCCGGCACAAACCCTGCGCCGATACCCTGCAACCCGTGGGCACCTGCCTTGCCGCCGCTGAGCACGGGGGAGTCGGTCGGTTCTACGCCGACCACCCAAACGTCCGGCTTTTGTCGGCGCAGATACTGCGCCGTACCCGTGATGGTGCCGCCCGTGCCGATACCGGCGACAAAGACGTCTACCTCGCCGTCGAGGTCGCGGTAGATTTCGGGTCCCGTGGCATCGAAATGCGCTTTGGCGTTGGCAGGGTTGCCAAACTGGTCGGGGATAAAGCTGTGCGGCGTTTCGGCGGCGAGCTTTTTCGCCGTTTCAATCGCGCCCGTCATTCCCAACGCCCCGTCGGTGAGCACCAGTTCGGCGCCGTACGCCTTCATCAGCATCTGCCGCTCCACCGACATGGTGTCGGGCATCACGATAATGGTGCGATAACCGCGGATGGCGGCGACGAGTGCCAACCCGATACCTGTGTTGCCCGAGGTCGGTTCAATGATAACCGAATCGGGGAAAAGTAAACCAGCCTTTTCCGCTTCGTCTAGCATCGTCTTGGCGGCGCGGTCCTTGACCGAGCCGCCGGGGTTGAGAAATTCCAGCTTAGCAAACAGCTTGCCGTGCAGATGCAGTTTTTCACCGAGATGGTTCAGTGCGAGCAGGGGGGTGTTGCCGATGAGCTGCTCGGCAGAGGTGTATACGTTAGCCATAAGCCATCACTCCTTGTGCTATGAGTATGCGCAATTATCCTTGGGAATACACCTTGCCCGGTTGCACGGTACCGTATTTAACGGCGAGCAGCTCGGGCACGGTGACGAGGGTGTAGCCTTGTTGTTGCAGGTAGGGGATAAGCTCGCAGGCGGCATCCACGGTGGTGGAATAGAGGTCGTGCATCAGCACAATGGAGCCGTTTCTGATGCCGCTCTTGGCGCGGCTGAGGACGGTCGCTTTGTTGCGGTCACGCCAATCGATGGTGTCCACGCTCCACTGGATGATCGGCACGCTGATATCCTTGGCGTACGCCTGCACGGTGCCGTTATAGTTACCGCCGGGACACCGCATCACGATGGGATAATGCCCGATGGCGGTCTTGATGCGTTCGGCGGCGGTGTACATCTCGTTTGCCACGCTGCTTGCGGAGAGATATTTGAGGTTTTTATGATTCTGCGAATGGTTGCCGACGACGTGTCCTTCGTTCTCCATGCGTTTGAGTAGGGCGGTTGAGCTGTCGCTGCCCAGTCGTGAGCCGACGACGAAAAAAGTTGCCTTGGCGTTGTGCTTTTTGAGGGCGTCGAGCAGCTTGCTCGTATATTGACTCGGTCCGTCGTCAAAGGTCAGGGCAACCAGCTTTTTACCTTTGAGCCCCGTGATGTCAATATCCGGATAACTCGCCACCCCTTTGACCTTTTGCTTGGGACTCAAAGCGGTAATCTTACTCTCCTGCGCGGCGATGGTGCTTTGTTGCTTTCTGATGGTTTCCTCTTGCGCAGAGATGGTATTTTTCTGCTCGTCAATGGTGCTTTGCTGGGAGACGATGGCACTTGCCTGCGCATCCAGCTGTGCTTGCTGGGAGGCGAGCTGTTCGCTCTGCTCGCTGAGCGCTTGCTGTAAGGAAGCGAGCTGCGCGTTGGCGGCGGCGTTGAGGCGCAACTGCTCCTGCGTGCCCAGGTAGAAATGCACCGCCAGCGTAGCCGAGGCGGTGAGCGCCAGCGCTGTCAACGTGGCGATAACCGCGAGCCAGACGCGCTTGGCTTTACTTGTTTTCAAAGGTTTTTCGGTATCGTCGCGGTCGATGACGGCGGTCAAGGGATCGGACATGGCGCTCACTTCCTTTTATATAGTCGTTGCTTTCATTGTACCACGCTTTTTGACAAAAACAAGGGCTTTTTCGACAAAAAAGACGCCGCAAAACAAAAACTTGCGTATTTGCTCGTTTTGTGTTACAATAATCCCATCGCAGCTTGCGAAAGAAAGGAATTTGACTATGGCTAAACCGATCGTTCTCTGTGCGGACAGCACGTGTGACCTTGGTGCGGAGCTTATTGCGCGCTACAACGTACACGTCTGCCCGATGCACGTCCACCTCGGTGATACGATGTATGCTGACGGTGTGGACATCACTCCCGACGACATCTACGCCGTCTACCGTGAGAAGAAACAGCTTCCCACCACCTCCGCCACCAATATGGAGGAATATAAGGATTTTGTCACCCCGTTTATTCAAGAGGGCAACGATGTGCTGTACATCTCCCTCGGTTCGGGCATCTCCACGACCTACAACAGCGCCCGCCTCGCGGCGGAGGAGACCCCCGGTATGTACGTTATCAACAGCGGCAACCTCTCCACCGGCATGGGTCTGGTGGTCATCGCCGCCGCCGAGCGTATCGCTGCCGGTCTGCCGATCGAGCAGATCGTGGAGGAGGTCAACGCGCTGACCAAGAGGGTTGAGGCGAGCTTTGTGCTGGATACGCTGGAATTTCTGCATAAGGGCGGCCGTTGCTCGACACTCGCCGCGCTGGGTGCCAATATGCTCAAATTAAAGCCCTGCATTGAGGTCAACAACGAGGATTCCAAGATGACCGTCGGCAAGAAATACCGCGGCGCACTGGATAAGGCGCTTGCCGAGTACGTTGCCGACCGTCTCAAAGACCGCACGGACATTGACACCTCGCACATCTTCATCACCCACTCGGGCATTTCGCAGGAGCGAATCGACTTGGTGAAGAGCTGTGTTGAGCAGTATCAGACGTTTGATGAAATTTTCATCACCCGTGCAGGCTGCACTATCTCCGCCCACTGCGGCCCCAACACCCTCGGCATCCTGTTTGTGCGCAAATAAACCC
>JAZOCH010000066.1:0-4840 GCA_045596425.1 Acutalibacteraceae bacterium
TTCAACTCCTTGGCTCACAGAACGACATGGCTACGATCCGACTTCCGACACAGACCCCTGAGCTGGCGACGCACTTTAATGTTGTTGACAGCTTTGATAACCACGCGAATATCCCCACACATTTCGCGGCGGTGGACGCGGCGGCAAAGGCAAGCGGCAAGACCGCGCTCATTTCCGCCGGCTGGGACCCCGGAATGTTCTCGCTCAACCGCCTCTACGCGCAGGCGATTTTGCCGCAGGGTGCAGACTACACCTTCTGGGGCAAGGGTGTTAGTCAAGGTCACTCGGATGCGGTGCGCCGCATTGAGGGTGTCGCGGATGCACGCCAGTACACCATTCCCGTCGAGGCGGCGGTGGATGCGGTGCGCCGCGGTGAACAGCCCGAGCTGACCACCCGTCAAAAGCACACGAGAGAATGCTTTGTGGTTGCCGAGGAAGGGGCGGACCTTGAGCGTATTGAGCGTGAGATAAAGACGATGCCCAACTATTTTGAGCCGTATGACACCACGGTGCATTTCATCACCGCGGAGGAGATGGCACGCGATCACAGCGGTATTCCGCACGGCGGTTGCGTGCTGCGCAGTGGCCGCACGGGGAAAAACGGCGAGCACACCCACGTCATTGAATATAAGCTGACCTTGGATTCCAACCCCGAGTTCACCGCCAGCGTGCTGCTGGCGTATGCGCGCGGCGTGTATCGGCTGGCGCAGGCAGGGCAGACGGGCTGTAAGACGGTGCTGGACGTACCGCCGGCAATGCTGAGTGCGCTTGACGGCGAGACGTTGCGTAAGATACTACTATAAGCTATGGAACATCACGAGAAATTCGTCCGTATGACCACCTATCCGGTGGAACGGCTGATGGGGCGCTTGGCGATCCCCACCATCACGACGATGCTGATTACCGCCTTCTATAATATGGCGGATACCTTCTTCGTCGGGCAACTGAATAATACCAGCGCCACGGGTGCGGTAGGGGTTGTGTTTTCGTTTATGGCGATTATACAAGCGTGCGGTTTCTTCTTCGGGCAAGGGTCGGGCAACGCGATTTCGCGTCTGCTCGGGCAGGAGAAAACCGACGAGGCACAGCGTCTGGCATCCATCGGATTTTTCTCGGCGCTGTTGACGGGCGGAATGATTATGGCGCTGGGACTGTTAT
The DNA here is from genome assembly GCA_045596425.1 of Acutalibacteraceae bacterium. Classification (GTDB taxonomy): domain Bacteria; phylum Bacillota; class Clostridia; order Oscillospirales; family Acutalibacteraceae; genus UBA5905. The sequence goes on from JAZOCH010000066.1 coordinate 1,159, forward strand.
TCCTCACACCGCTCGCGCGTTTGCTCGGCTCAACCGATACAATCCTGCCGTATGCACGGGATTACCTGCGCATCATTTTGTTCGGTGCGCCGTATATGACCTCGTCGCTGGTGCTTAACAACCAGCTCCGCTTTCAAGGCAACGCCTTTTACGGGATGCTGGGGATGGGTGCCGGTGCGGTGCTCAACGTTGCACTGGACCCCGTGTTCATCTTTGTGTTGGATATGGGTGTGTCGGGTGCCGCGCTCGCAACGGTACTTAGTCAGTTTGTCGGCTTTTGCATTCTGCTGTTTTGCTGTACGCGCGGCGATAATCTACGTATTCGCATCCGCCTGTTCCGTCCGCACCTTGCCGATTACGATACCATTCTGCGCGGCGGTCTGCCGACCTTGTGTCGGCAGGGCTTGTCCAGCGCATCCACCATCTGTCTTAACTATATGGCAGGAGCGTTTGGCGGCGATCCTGCTATCGCGGCGATGTCCATCGCTACACGCGTGATGCATCTGGCGTTTTCGGCGGTTATCGGCTTTGGACAAGGCTTTCAGCCCGTTTGCGGATTCAATTACGGCGCCGGTCTGTACAGCCGCGTGAAGCGCGCGTTTCGTTTCTGCGCCAAGGTATCGACGGTCATTCTCACGGCGGCGGCGATTGGCGGTGCGGTCTTTGCTCCGCAGTTGGTCGGGTTGTTCAGTGACGATGCGGCGGTTATTCCCATCGGCGCACTGTCCTTGCGGCTGATGTGCATCGGCTTGCCGTTTATGGGTTGGTACACGTCGGGGAATATGATGCTGCAAACCATCGGTAAGGTGGGAAAAGCGAGCTTTTTGTCGATGTCGCGGCAGGGGATATTTTTTATCCCACTGGTGCTTGGTTTGCCGCTGTTGTTTACCTTGACACGCGGAGCGGTGGGACCGTTGCTTGGCGTGCAGCTTGCCCAACCGCTTGCGGATATTGTCTCGTTTATCGTATCCGTCCCTATGACGGTGGGAGTTTTGCGGACCTTTGGTGACGACACTGCCAACACAATCGAAGAATAAACGAAGCACCCACTCATTGAGCGGGTGCTTCGTTTTAATTGATGGTAAACAGGGAATCACAACGGTTTTTCTCATCGAATATTAGGTTATACACAACCTTTTCGTAGTCGCGAATGAGAGTGTCGTAGGGGGTGCTTTCCCCGAGCGCATAGTGGTTTCCGTTTGCATCAATCACGCCGACCGTGTTGATGACGGGGAGTGTCTCGCTGAGTGCTAGCAGATAGCGGTTGTAGGCAGGCATCTCCACAGCGGCTACCTGCATCAGCAACGAGGAGAGGTAGTTGGCACCGAGTCGTTCAATTTCGCGTTCCTCAATGTCGTAGTTTGCCCAGATGTAGAACGGGGTGACGTATTGCTGTTGCCGTTGTTCAACGGTCAGATCCAGCTCGCTCGATACGCCCTGTAATCGGCGGACAAGGTCACTTTCCACGTTCGGCTGATGGTCACCGAACATACAGATGATGGTCGGCTCCGTCTGTGCGGAGAAATAGGTTACCAGCTCCTCAAACGCCGCATCCGATGCTTTGATAAGCGATAGGTATTGGTTGGTTTTGGGGTAGGCGGTGGACAGGCGGTCGTCGGTGACACCGTTGATGCCGGTCACATAAACGTCTTCATAGAAATTCGAGGATCGCTCGGTGTAGCCGCCGTGGTTTTGCATTGTGACGTTAAACAGAAAGAACGGTTCGCTTCGGTCACGGGCTTCATACATTTCTATGACCTTTTTATAGTTATAGCTGTCGCTGACGTACCGTCTGAGCAGAACGTCCTCGTACGGATACTCCTGCGCGACCATCTCTTCCAGCACGGCGGAGGAATAGCCGCTGTTCTGATAGGCGAGGAGGGTGTCGTAGCTGAGGATCGAGGTGATGGAATCAAAGCGCGTGAAGCCGAGATTCGCGTATACCTTCTTGCGGTTCCAGCCGCCGGCGTAATAGGGGTGGAACGCCAGTTTGGAATAGCGTTGACCGCCGAGGGTGGAAACGAGCGAGTAAAGCGGATTTTTTGCGTACAGCGTGTACGCGTTACTGCCGGCAGGGAAGAAGCTCATCGGCGCCCCTGTCAGGAACTCAAATTCCGAATTGCTGGTGCTGGCACCGATAACGGGAACGTAAAGATTGCCGCGCACGGTGTTTTCGCGCAGATTGCGCAAGAACGGCATATAATCCACGTTGGTTTGCAGATCGCCGAGCACCGACAGATCGGACAGCGACTCGTTCATGATGCAGATGATGTTCGGTGTGACGCCGTTTGTGGGGGGGTTCTTGTCGATAAGACCGTATACGATATCCTCCACCTCGTTCGCATCATATCCGGTCGGTTGTTTAACGGAGATGTATTTGGTGTTGAGGCAGAAGTTCATCACCACACCCGTTTTGCGATAGCCGCGGCTCTGACTCCAAAAGTCGGGGGATAATCCTGCCTGTGCATATACGTCGGTAAAGAGATAGAGACACACGATGCAAGCCGTCAGCACACCAAAGAACACACGAGAGGCAACCTTGAAGATAAACGGTATGCTCGGTGTGCGCAGACGCACGGCGGTTACGGTGAGAAAAACGAGCAAAGCGATAGCGATGACTACTTGATAGTTAAAGGAAAAGTCGTATGCGGCGGCGACGTTGGCGGCGGTACCTGCCGCGAGGAAGTCCATCGGGATAAAGGGTGTGCCGCGGAACGCCTTGACGTAATAATTGGTGAGTCCGAGCAAAAAGAATACCGCATTCATTAGCAGCATTGGCAGGCGATAGCTGCCCGAGAAGACGTACACCGTACCGTAGAACAGCATATAAAGAATATAATTTAAAAGCAAGGTGCGCAGTGACCAATCCCAGGTGAACACGCCGTTCAGACATTCCACCATGGTCATCGCCACGATAGGTAGGAGTAGAACGACCGCGGTGTTGACCGCGGTGGCGGCAGTTCTCGGCAGGTCAACGCGCACTGCGGCGATGGCACCGATAATCGGGGAAGCAATAAGACACAAGGCATACAACAATCCGCCGCAGGCGATTTCTTCTCCCAAAAATTCCTTGGTGTGGGTGAGAACCAAAATGAGTAACGCCGCGGTGATCATACCACCCCCGATGAGGCTTTTGGTGTTCACGGTTAGGGAGATATGCGCGCCGAGTGTGCGTGTGGCAGACCACATAGGGCGCTTTGCAGGCGCTTCGGTTGTTTGCGGACGGTTTTTGACGAAAGACAATGCGCGCATCTCCTTTCACATAAAATTAACGCTCTCATTATACCACGCATTTATGAAAAATGTGTGAATTGCCGTCACTTTTTGCGGATTTTCACGGCGGATCGCAGGCTGTGACAAAAAAATCACAAAATTCCGCTTATTTCCGTAAATAAGGATTGCTTTTTTGACGAAAGGGTAGTATAATACTACTGTTTTATAATGGGCGCGGATGGGATTTTTTTCAAGAGCGCCGAAAAATCAGTTTGGAGGAATGATGAAAATGGTATTGCTGGCAAAAGAAACCGCCGGTGCGATCCTCAGCGATGCAGGTCTCACCATCGCGACCGGTTTGGTCGTGGTGTTTTTCGTGTTGTTGCTGTTGGTGTTCGTGTTTAAGGCGTTTGGCGTGATTATGTCTCGCCTCGAGAATATCGAGAAGGCGACGGTTGCCGCCCCTGCT
>JAZOCH010000067.1:0-4437 GCA_045596425.1 Acutalibacteraceae bacterium
TGGTGACAATAGCCGGTAAGCCCTCGGGAATAGCGGCAACCGCCAACGATACGGCGGTCATAAACATCTCCATCAAATCCAAACGGAAGATAAGACCGATAATAAAGATGATGACGCAAATACCGAGTGCCAAGAAGCCAAGCGTCTTGCTCAACTGCGCCATTTTCTGTTGCAGAGGGGTGGAATCCTCTTTTTCGCCTTCGAGCATCGAGGCGATGTGGCCCATTTCCGAGCTCATACCCGTGGCGGTGACCACCGCCACCGCTTTACCGTTGGTGACACCGCAACCCGAGTAGATCATATTGGTGCGCTCTGCCAGCGGCGTAATATCCTCGAACACGCCGTCGGCGCTCTTTTCGACGGGTAAGGATTCGCCCGTCAGCGCGGATTCGTTGCAGGAGAGGGAGAAGGATTCCAGCACACGGCAGTCCGCAGGGACAAGGTCGCCTGCTTCCAGCTCCACGACGTCACCGGGGACGAGCGAGAAGGCAGGGACGGTAATCAACTTGCCGTCACGGCGTACACGGGCGTTGGGGGCAGACATGTTTTTGAGTGCCTGCAATGCCGCCTCCGCCTTGCTCTCCTGAAATACGCCGAGTACGGCGTTGAGCACCACAATGGCGACAATGACGACGGGCTCAACCCATTCGAAGGGTTTGCCGTGGACAAAGTGGTCATACAAGGTGAGTGCCAGCGAAATGGCCGCCGCAATGAGCAGGATAATGACCATCGCATCCTTCATCTGCCGCAAAAATCGCTGGAACAAGGTCAGCGGCGCCTTTTCTTGCAGGCGGTTTTCGCCGTACTCCTCCAAGCGCTGCTGTGCGGCAGCGGTGTCCAGACCGTTGGTGCCATCGGTGTTCAATTCGCGCAAAATCTCATCGGTGTTATGGCTGTGCCAAATCATACAATCAAGCCCTCCGTTTATGCTTTTTTATAAATCATCATATAGTATACCATATTTTAACGAAAAAACCAGTATTTGTTTGAAAAAATCTCAAAAAAGCGGTGACTTGCAGAAAGTTTGTAAACTTTTTTGTAAATGGATTGAAAAACAGAGAACGGTATGATAAAATATTCGTAACTGGAAAAATAGGAGTGAATGGTTATGGATACGTTTGTTGAACAAATCGTCAAGAAGAAAAAGACTCCTGCCGAATGGTTAATTATAATCGGTACGGTGCTGGCGGCGGCAGTGCTGCTGCTTACGGTATTCTGCATCCCGATGATTATCACGATTCCGCTTTTGTCGACACTGCTGATACTCGGCATCGGCTACGGCGGCTGGTGGATCATCACCAATCAGTATATTGAGTACGAATATTGCGTGACCAACGGCGACATCGACATCGACGTCATCACCGCCAAGCGTAAGCGTAAGCGCGTAGTGTCGGTCGTCGGGCGTAAGGTGGAGAGCTTGTTGCCTTACGATGCCGCCAAGGTGAACGAAAAGACGTATCAGCGCGTGGTTATCGCGGCGCCGTCCAAGGACGAGACGGGGCTGTGGTGCTTTACCTATCACAGCAAAAAGAACGGTCATACTCTCGTGGTGTTTCAACCTGAGCAGCGTGTGTTGCAGGAGCTTTTTGGCGGCTTGCAGAGTCTCGTCAAGATTGAAACGCGCCGTGCCATGCAGGAGCAAGGTATTATCTTCGAATAAACGAAAAACGCTATGCTCCGCGCATAGCGTTTTTTGCACAAGGAGGTTTTTTGATGAAAAAAGCCACAGCAGAGGATATGCGCCGCATCGAGGCGCTCGCGGTTGATCGCGGAGATAGTTTTCTGTCGCTGATGGAGCGCGCAGGACAGGCGGCCGCGGAATGGATATTGCGCGAATGGCTGGACACCCGTACCGCCGAAGGGCTGGATTCCCGTGTGACGGTGGTGTGCGGCAGAGGGAACAACGGCGGCGACGGTTTTGTTATCGCGCGGCGGCTGGCGGTGTTCGCGGACGTGACGGTGGTGCTTGCCGCAGGCAAACCTGCCACCGACATCGCGGCGGAGAATTTTGCCCGTCTGCCGAGTAACGCTCTCACGGTGCTGGATTATACCGCCGAGCCGTATCTGTGCAGTGCCGCGGTGCGGCAGGCGGATATGCTGGTGGATTGCGTGTACGGCATCGGCTTCCACGGGGAATTGCCGTCGGGGTTATTGCCCTTGTTTGAGCAAATGAATGCGGCAGAGGGGTATAAGCTCGCGGTGGATATGCCGAGCGGCGTGAACGCCGACGACGGTACCGCTTGCGACGGCGCGTTCTCGGCGGACGTGACGTTGACCTTTACGGCGCTTAAAGAGGGGCTGGGCGGAACTCACAGCGGTAGTGTACAGCTGTTGGATATCGGCATCTCTGCTGATGCGGTGCGGCAGGTGTTGGGGCAAAAGGTCATTACCGAGGAGATGGTGCGCGCCTGCTTTTTCCCCCGTCCGCTGGACAGCCATAAAGGAACCTTTGGTCGCGTGCTGGTCGTGGCAGGTAGCTACGGGATGGCAGGTGCGGCAATTCTTGCCGCCAAAGCGGCTTTGCGCAGCGGTGCAGGCTTGGTGACGGTGGCGACACCGCACAGTGTGTACCCGATTGTGGCGGCGGCGGTGCCCGAGGCGACGTTTTTGCCGTTGGCAGAGGACGAGGACGGCTGTATGGCCTCCGACGCTGTGGAGCCTATCGTGCGGCGCGCGCAGAGTGCGGATGCGGTGGTGCTCGGTTGCGGCTTGGGTTGCTCGGTGGCGGTAACCCAGCTCTTTTTGCAGCTTCGGCGGCGTGCAACCTGTCCGCTGATTCTCGATGCCGATGGCATAAATGCCGTCAAACCGCATATGTTGGTAGAGGAGACGGCTTTTGCTCCTCTGATCTTGACACCGCACCCCGGTGAGATGGCACGCCTGCTGGACTCAACGATTGACGAGGTGCAACGCCACCGCGAGGAGATCGCACGGCGCTTTGCCGACGATTACGGGGTGGTGTTGACGCTCAAAGGCTATCACACGTTGGTTGCTGCGCCGGCACGTCCGCTGTTGCAGAACAACACCGGCAACCCCGGTATGGCAACGGGAGGCAGTGGTGACGTGCTGGCAGGGCTTATCGGCGGCTTGACCGCGCAGGGCGTGGACCCGTATTATGCGGCGATGTGCGGCGTGTACATCCACGGTGCGGCAGGCGATTGCGCGGCGGCACGATTGTCCCAGCACGCGATGCTGCCGAGTGATATGTTGGAGGAGTTGGGAGACCTGTTTCTGAAATTCGAGAAATAGGAGCCTTGCTTTATGAAATGTCGGATACTCATCACGCTGCTGACGGTTATGTTTTGCGCGGTGTCGCTGGTCGGTTGCGGAAAAGACGGCGACCGTTTCGCCACACCCGTAACGGAGGGATTTACCTGCGAGGTTAGCATCGCCTATCGCGCTATGACGCTCAAAGGACAGCTCAGTCGCACGCAGGAGGGGCGGCTGTTGGTGACGCTGAGTGAGCCGCCGTCATTGGGCGGAATGGCCATCAGCTGGGACGGCAAGGAGATGGCGATGGAGCTCGGCGGTCTTCGGGTGCCCGTCAACGCGGACAATGTGCCGCAGGGCGCGCTGGTCAAGAGCCTGCTATCGGTGCTTACTGCGAAGCCATCCGACGGTGAGATGACCGACGAGGGGTATATGGTGCAGGGAGAAATCGAGGGAAAAGCGTACACCATCGTGTGCGCACCCGACACGGGACTTATCCGCTCGCTGTCCGTCCCCGAAGATGAGCTGACGGTGACGTTCAGCGAGATGGCGTTATTAACCGAATAATCCATATAAACAGAGGCGGCAGGTACAAACCTGCCGCCGCTGTTTTGTCGCTGTCACCTTGTCCTGCATCGGCGCATAAGATGGATTGAACAGTCTTGCATAAAAAGCGGACGAGCTGTCCATACTGCTAATGCAGGAAAACCTAGGAGAGTGAGAAAGATGATGGTGCATCGCGGAGATATTTATTACGCCGATCTCAGTCCGGTGGTCGGCTCGGAGCAGGGGGGCATTCGTCCCGTACTTATCGTGCAGAACGACGTAGGCAATCGGTTCAGCCCCACGGTGATTGCGGCGGCAATCACGAGCAAGCTTGGGAAAGCCAAGCTTCCCACCCATATTGATATCATTGCCGACCAGGTAGGCCTGGCGCGCGACTCGGTCATTTTGCTGGAGCAAATCCGCACGCTGGACAAAAGGCGCCTGAAAGAGAAAATGGGGCACCTGCCCGACAGTCTGATGGAGCAGGTCAACACCGCTATCACCGTCAGCTTCGGGCTTGGCGGCCGCCCGGGGGCAGGCGACGTCGGCGCAAGAGAAATCGGTCCCAACGTATAACTTTTTCAAAATCTTGACTTTACATCTCTCACCCTCTATAATAAAAGCGGTCCTCTCGGACCGCTTTTTTAAGGAGATTTTATGAGTTTTACGGTCAAGCTGACA
>JAZOCH010000068.1:0-5157 GCA_045596425.1 Acutalibacteraceae bacterium
CTCGCGCGGTGCTGGAATATGTCGCCAATACGAAGAAGTTGGGCGCAAAGACGCTGTTTGCTACGCATTATCACGAGCTGACCGCACTGGAAGACGAAATCAGCGGTGTCAAGAATTACAACATCGCGGTCAAAAAGCGCGGTGACGATATCACTTTCCTGCGCCGCATCGTACGCGGTCCTGCGGATGACAGCTACGGTATTCAGGTAGCCAAGCTGGCAGGCATCAACGATGAGGTCGTGGAGCGCGCTAAGGAGATTCTGCGCACCACCGAGGCAGGAGAACCTCGACCTGCCAAGGTGCATATTCGTGAACCCGAAGAGGATTACGGACAGTTGTCTATGTTGCAGACGGCGGATAATCCGCTGATTCTGCGTTTGAAGGCGTTGGATGTGAATGTTCTCACGCCCATTGAGGCTATGCAGGAGCTGTATGCTCTGGTGAAAGAAGCCTCAGCTTATTAATGAACTTCGTTAGGAGGGATTCCCTATGGCGCTTATCCGCGTGCTGGATAAACACGTCGCCGAGCTTATTGCGGCCGGTGAGGTGGTCGAGCGTCCTGCCTCGGTAATTAAGGAATTGGTTGAAAATGCCGTGGATGCAGGAGCGCGGCACATCACCGTTGAGATTCGTGACGGCGGCGTGACCTATATGCGCATCACCGATGACGGCTGTGGCTTTCAGCGTGAGGACGTGCCGACGGCGTTCCTTCGTCACGCAACCAGTAAGGTACATAATGAAGAGGACCTCAACGCCATACATACGCTGGGTTTTCGCGGCGAGGCGTTGGCATCGATTGCGGCTGTTGCCCGTGTGGAGCTGACGACCTGCGCACGTGGTGAGATGGTCGGCACACGGTACGTTATCCACGGTGGAGAAGAGGTCCTGTTAGAGGATGTCGGTTGTCCCGAAGGCTCGACATTCGTTATCGAGGATTTGTTTTATAATATCCCTGCGCGAATGAAATTCCTCAAAAAGGATGTCAGCGAAGGAAACGCAGTTGCCGGTGTGGTGGAGCGTCTGGCGCTATCGCATCCCGAGATTTCCATGCGTTTTATCCGCAGTGGCAGAACCGAGATGCAAACTCCCGGTGACGGCGATATGTTGTCCTGCATACACGCGGTGTTCGGCAAACCGTTTGCGTCGGGTCTGATTCCCGTGGATTATACGATGGGCGGTGTGCATATCAACGGATATGTGTGCAAACCAGAGGCCTGTCGTCCCAATCGAACAATGCAGCACTTCTTTATCAACGGGCGCTACGTGAAAACACAAACCGCGATGGTGGCGTTGGAGCGTGCGTATAAGGGTGTGATGATGGTAGGGCGCTTTCCGTCCTGTGTGCTGTGCTTGACGATGCCTGCGGAAACAGTGGATGCCAACGTGCACCCTGCCAAGATTGAGGTGCGTTTTATCAACGAAAAGCCCGTGTTTGACACGGTGTATTACGGGGTGAAATCCGCATTGGAGAGCCGTGATACCATTCATCGCGTATTACTCAACGAAGATAAGCCGAAGTCCTTTGTACGACCTGAGTCGCCTGTGCCGGCGGTGGCCCCTGTTACATCAACGAGAGCAAAAACACCGCCAACTACGAAACCTACTGTGGTTATTCAAGCGCCGAAGGCTCCGTCAACATCCACACGCAGTTTCTTGGACATGGTAGTGGACGATGACCGTCCGACGGACTTGGTGCTTAATGACGATACGGCAGCTATTCCGTTGCCTACCGAGCCGCCTGTGGAGAAGGAAATCGTTCCGCCACAGCAGACTATTCCCGATTTTGTGCAACCCGAACCGCCGATGGAAGAGGTTGTGGAACAGCCCGTCTTATTTAAGGATGAGCCGTTTGTGCGGGTAATCGGTGAGGTGTTTGCAACCTACATTGTGGCGCAGATGGGAGATAGCCTTTATCTCATCGATAAGCACGCGGCACACGAACGGATGTTATATAACCAACTCAAAGCAAGTGCGCGCGTGGACGAGCAGGTGCTTTTGGCACCGATGGCGATTACCGTCAGCCGCGAGGAGCATACCGCGCTGGTGGAAAACCAAGACGTTTTATCCAGTGCCGGCATTTCGCTGGAAGATTTCGGCGGAAGCTCGGTGTTGGTGCGCTCCTTCCCGATGATATTATCCGGTCAGGATATCGAAGCAACGATTCAGGAGATAGCGGCAGGTCTTGCTAACGGCGGTAATGAAGTGTTGTCGGCAAAGCTGGACTGGATCTACCATTCCACCGCTTGCCGCGCCGCAACTAAGGCAGGCGATACCAGCCGTATGGCAGAATTAGAGGATATCGCCAAGAAGGTGTTGTTGCAGGACGATATTCGCTATTGTCCTCATGGCAGACCCGTTTGCGTGGAAATGACGCGCAAAGAGATTGAAAAGCAATTCGGTCGCATCGTATAACAAATCTTGAACAAAGGAGGCGGTTGTATGGCAAAAGAATTTCGTCCCTATCCGATTATTGCCGGACCTACCGCCTCGGGCAAAACAGGGGTAGCCGTACAGTTGGCAAAACGCCTTAAAGGCGAAGTCGTGTCAGCGGATTCGATGCAGATTTATAACGAAATTTCTATCGGCACCGCTCGACCGACAGCCGAAGAAATGGACGGTGTACCGCATCATTTGCTTGGCTTCGTACCATTAGATGAAACATACAGTGTGGCACGCTACACCGTGGATGCAGACCGTGTGTTTAATGAGGTTTTCTCGCGTGGTAAGACACCGATATTGTGCGGCGGAACAGGGTTATATATTCAGTCTTTCTCGGAGAATATTCAGTTCTTCGCGCACGAGCCGAACGAAGAATTGCGTGCGCAGCTAAAACAGCGCGCCGTTGCCAAAGGTGGTGCAGTCTTGTTAGAGGAACTGCGGCTTGTTGACCCCGAATCGGCAGCCCGTCTGCACGAAAATGATTTTAATCGAATTATTCGTGCGTTGGAGGTGTATCGAACAACGGGGCAGACCATCAGTGAGCAGGCACGGCTTTCCAAAGCCGTACCTTCGCCGTTTGACCGTTGTTTATTTCTGCTAAACTACCGTAACAGAAGCACTTTATATGAGCGTATTGATCGCCGCGTAGACGGAATGCTCGCCGATGGCCTGTTGCAAGAGGCGGAGCGTGTTTACCGCGTAAATCCGCGCGCAACCGTTCTGCAAGCCATTGGTTACAAGGAACTGCTACCGTATTTCCGCGGCGAAGACACATTGGAAAATGCGGTTGAACAGCTCAAATTAAGCACCCGACACTACGCCAAGCGGCAATTATCGTGGTTTAATCGTATGGACGGCGTGCGTACGGTGTGGATGGATGATTACGCGGATGCCTCGGCTGCTGTGGATGAAATAACCCAACAATTTACGCGATTTTGTGAGGAGGGGAGAAGCGATGGCTAAGAGTAAAAAACGGTCTTGGAACAAGCTGCTTACGATATTAATCGTTCTGGCGCTGTTGTCTTATGTCGGTTATCAGGTTTATCGCAGTATCTTCTCCGTGATTAAAACCGAGTTGGCAGTGAATTACAGCGTTTATGAATCCATTGAAGCAGAAGGCTTGATCTTCCGCTCGGAGACCGTCATTCCTGCCAAAAACGGGCATATGTACTATACCGTAAAAAATGGCGCACGCGTAGCTAAGGATGGCGTTATTGCCTCGGTGTATGCGTCGGAAAAAGATGGGCTGTTGGCGGATGAGATTAAAGAGGTGGAAGCACGCATTGCGCTGTTGCGCGAGTTACAGACGAACGATTCCTCCACGCATATTACGATGGATATTATCGACACACAGTTAGCCAATTCTCTTAACGGATTGATTGGTGACGTCGGGGATGGATCGTTTGACACAGCAGAATCCACCAAGAATACTCTTTTGTCGTTATTGAGCAAAAAACAGCTTGTCACGGGAAAGTCCGTGGATTTTTCTGCGGAAATAGGCAAACTTGAACAAAAGAAAAAGGATTTGAAATCGCAGTATCGCGCGGCACTGTCGGTGGTACGCGCTCCCGTTGCCGGCTATTTTGTGGATAATGCAGATGGATATGAGGAGATTCTGTCCTCGTTAGATCCGTTAAGTTTAACGACCGATAAATTGCAGGAGCTTCTTACGATGCAGCCGGAACCTTCTGCTTCGGCAGGAAAGATTGTCGGCGGCTATGAGTGGTATTTCGCTTGTGTGGTTTCGGATGCGTATTATAACACCTTGGCCGTGGGAAATACGTTATCTATTAAAATGAACTTCGTGACGGATGAAGAAGTTCCCGTGGCGGTTGCAGCCTGCAATAAGAGTGGCGACGGAAAACTTGCCGTGGTGTTTCGCTGTGCTTATATGTCGGAGGAACTGTCCGACATCCGCAAGGAAACGGCGCAGCTGCTTATGGTGCGCCACAGCGGCCTGCGTGTGCCTAAACGAGCGATTGTTATCAACGATGAGATGCAGGCAGGCGTTTATATTCGTCGTGGCAATGTGGCGGCATTCCGCAAGATTGAGCAACTATACAGTGAACCTGCCGACTATGTAATCAGCAAGATTAAAGACGAGTCAGGTTATTTACAGTTATACGATGACATTATTGTTAGCGGAAAGGGGCTTTATGATGGGAAAGCCATTGGTTGATCCGTCGTTGGAGTATGCGCTTCGCTCGGTAGAGGAAAAAATTTCCGAAGCGTGTGTGCGAAGCGGTCGGTCGCGCGAGGATGTATCGCTGTTGGCGGTGACCAAAACCGTTGATGCCGAGCGCATCAATCAGGCGATTGCCTTAGGTATTACACAAATCGGTGAAAACCGCGTACAGGAATATCTCGGCAAAAAGGATGCTCTGCACCTTGAAAATGTGCAGACGCATCTCATTGGCCATTTACAAACCAATAAGGTGCGGCAGATTGTCGGGCAGGCGGATATGATTCAGTCTGTCGACAGCGTTCGGTTAGCGCAAGCCATTTCCCGTGTATCCGAAGAAAAGGGAATTGTTACGCCAATCTTGATTGAAGTGAATATCGGCGGAGAGGAAGCAAAGTCGGGTATAGCCCCCGATGAGTTGGAAGGATTACTCGAAGAAATTCACGGTTTTCAAGGCGTTCATGTGCGCGGATTGATGACTGTACCGCCGATTTTAACAAAAGAAGCCGAAAAAAGAGCAATTTTTTCAAAAATGT
>JAZOCH010000069.1:0-4080 GCA_045596425.1 Acutalibacteraceae bacterium
GCCGAAGCCGCCATCAATCGCCCGCTCGACCCCACCCGTGCGAAAGAACAGCTTGCCAAGACGGGCGGCACACCCTTTTATGCCACCGATATCACGGTGCGCATCGGGGATGGACTCACCCTGCCGATGGCAAGACTCAACGCCCTGCGGCGCGAGGCACTTGACCAACTGCTCGCCCTGCGCGGCGAAACAGTGCCTATCCCCTTCGACCGCACCGCTCTGCCCTCTTGCCCATCGAGCAACAAGAGCGTACAAACCGCGTGGCTTATCCGTCTGGCAAGTGTCGAGCAATACACGACGGCATTGCGCCCCTACACAGTGTTCCTGCCGCTCAACACCCCCACCGCTACTATCCGCCGAATGGTCTCCGACGGGCAAAAAGTCGGCATTGACATTCCGCGCGGAATGTTCGGCACAGAGGATGCCGTCGCCGCCTCGCTGTGCGCCGCCGCTGAGGCAGGCGCCACCGCCGCCCTTTGCAACAACGTCGGCGCCATCCCCCTCGCCAAACGTGCAGGCTTAGCGCCCATCGGTGGATTTGGGCTGAATTTGATGAATACGCAGGCGCTCTCTTTCTGTAAAGGTATTTCCCTTGCCGCTACCACACTATCAATGGAACTGACCTTTGCGCAGATACAAGCACTGGGCAACACACCGTTACCCGTCGGCATTCTGCTGTACGGACGGCAACCGCTGATGCTCACACGCAACTGTCCGCGCAAATCGGCGCTCGACTCGTGTGCAGGCTGCCACGGACAAGGACTCACCGACCGCACGGGCGCGCAATTCCCCGTAACGTGTGTCGGTGGATGCAGCGAGGTACTCAACACCGTACCATTGTACTGGGGAGATAAAATGCAGGAAATACCTAAGACCGATTTTTACCTCTACCATTCCACCACCGAAACCGCCGAGGAAGTCGCGCAAGTGCTCACCGCCTATCGGCAAGGCACACCGCCACCCCCCACCATCACGCGCGGACTGTACCGCCGTGGCGTGGAATAATACAATTACACGGGAAACGCTTACCTTTTTCCATAGAGGCAAGCGTTTTTGTTTACCTATACGGCCCCCTTGTGTAAAGGGTAGATTCCCCCGCATTGCGGGGGAAATGTCGGCATAGCCGACAAAAGGGGGCCGCCTCCGGCGAGGAGGCTGTCAACGTTAGCTGACTGGGGGATTGTTATGCCGGAATACAGGATAAAAACAATCCCTCCACCACCGCTAACGCGGCGACCCCCCTCCCTTTACACAAGGGAGGCATTATCTGTTGCTCAACAACAGCCGCCATTCAATCAGCACGAAAAAGTTTCTCTTGACAAATTCAGCCAAAAAGTGTATTATTGTACTAGCAAAGTAACACAGTTCGCAACGGGAGGTGATTGAATGGCGTGGATTCTGGACAAAAATCGTCCGCTTAGTCCGCAAATCTGTGAGCAGGTGTGCCTGCAAATCGCGCTCGGTCAGTTACAGCCAAACGAACGGCTTTACTCGGTGCGCGAAGCCGCACTGGAAGCAGGCGTCAACCCCAACACCGTACAGCGTTCCTTTGAGCTGTTGGAGCAGCAGAACATTCTGTACTCGGTGCGCGGTTCGGGGTGGTACGTTGCGCAGGATATCTCTGCGGCAACGGACGCGCTCAAACAACTGTGGGCAGAGAAAACCACTGCCTATTTTGCGACAATGGAAGCACTCGGATTGACACCGCAAGCAATTAAAGACTATGTAGAGGAGTGGAGTATATGAGCGAATTATTGGTTTGTAAAAACCTCACCAAGAAATACGGCAACGTTGTTGCCCTCGATGACGTGAGCATCACGCTCGAAAGCGGTAAGATCGTGGGTTTGCTCGGCCCCAACGGCTCGGGTAAGACCACCCTGATTAAAATTCTCAACGGGCTGCTCACCCCCACCGCAGGGCGCGTGCTCATCGACGGCGAACTGCCGGGGGTCGAAACCAAAAAAGCGATTGCCTACCTGCCCGACAACATCTATCTCAACACCTGGATGACGGTACGGCAGATTGTGAACTATTTTAAGGATTTTTACGCCGATTTCCGCGAGGAACTGGCGTATCAAATGCTGGAACGGCTAGACATTTCCCCCGACCGCAAGCTCAAAGCCTTGTCCAAGGGCAACAAGGAAAAAGTGTGTCTTATCCTCACGATGAGCCGCAACGCGAAATTATACGTCCTTGACGAGCCGATCGCCGGCGTTGACCCTGCCGCGCGCGACTACGTTATCTCCACCATCATCAACAACTATAACCCCGACGCTACCGTACTTATTTCCACCCATCTGATTTCGGATATTGAGCAGGTGCTGGACGAGGTCGTGTTCATTCAAAACGGCAAAGTCACCCTGCAAAAGACCGTCGATGCCATCCGTGCGGAAAACGGTAAGAGCGTTGACGGACTGTTCCGGGAGGTGTTCAAATGGTAAAGAAGCTGTTTAAGCACGAGCTGGCATATTACGTGCGCTCGATGCTTCCTGTCTACGGCATCCTGCTCGCCATTGCGGCGGTCAACCGTGTCATTCAGTTCTTCGAGGCGGATAACACCGTATATAATACCCTAAGCGTTATCACCATCCTATCCTATGTTGTCGGCATCATCGCCGTGTTTGCGATGACGCTGGTGTTCACCATTACCCGTTACTACCGCAATCTGTTTACCAGCGAGGGCTATCTGTCCTTCACCCTACCCGTTACCCCCACACAACATATTCTCGTAAAGCTGTCTGCCGCTGTGCTCACCCACGTAGCATCCTTGGTCGTGGTGCTTCTCTCGGCATGCATTATTATGGCAGGCGATGCGCTTTACGAGGTCGGCAACGCGATGGCTTATATTATCGATAAGGTACCGCTCTTCCTGGCGCAGGAATCTCGCTACGCCACCGCCACGCTGTGGTCGGTCAATCTATGGCTGTACGTGGTGGAATTTGCTCTGATTATGCTCGCGGCGGTGATTTATCAGATGCTGCTGTACTACGGCTGCATCACCGTCGGGCAGATGTTCCACAAAAACCGCATACTGGCCGCCGTCGGCGTGTATTTCGGCTACTACCTCGCCACACAGGCAATCGGCACAGTGCTTGTCGTCGTGGCGCAGTTCCTGCCGTGGGAGCGTATTAGCGAATTCATCACCAACAACTTCAGCCCCTTTGGATTCTTCCACACGGTGCTTATCGGCTATATTCTGCTGAATCTGCTCATTTCTACGGCACTGTTCTTCGTTTCACGGTCGATTATCCGCCGTAAGCTCAATCTGGAATAAGGAGGAGAAAGCTATGAAAAAGATGACACGTTTATTGGCACTATTCACCGCATTTGCCCTCCTCTGCCTGTCCGCAACGGGGTGTAACGCCATCGACGAGATGCGTGATAATCACGCTGTTTACACAAAGGACGGTAATATTCGTCTGCGTGGGACGGAATATATTGTGTTGCCGGCAAATAACTATTTTTCCCCCTACGACTCCGAAGAAGTTGATGCGATTCAAGTCACCCAATCGGATGTTCCCGTTCTGCTCAGTGTATTTCTCGGTACAACCGGCACGTTGTACAATGACGGTATGATTCTCAGCACCGATTGGGGCGAGCAATACTATTGCCGTCAGGATGAATATGACGAAATCGCCGCCCTGCTGGCAAAAGAATTCGAACCCACGGGATACTGCTACACCTATCAAGTGTTTGACGTAGACACATACACATACAACGAGCATAACTATCTGCTCACCGAAGCACAAGAACAAGCGATCAACGAGGTGCTTGACACCATCGACGGCATTGCGCGCGCGGAAAGCCCCTACTTTGGCGCTGACCAACAGGTTTCCCTGTACGCGTGCAGCGATAATATGCTGCTCAGCAAGGAAACGGTTTTCATCGAAAAGCACGGTGACTGCTACTACCTCGTTGATTACAGCTATAATGGCAACAACGGCATCGAATATGCTGTGCCGACGACATACGACAACGTGTTCGACGCCATTATGGAAAAAGCGGTCGAAGCGCAGAAAAGCGAGGAAGCCTATTATGAAGACTTCTACGACTACGAAGAGGATGAAGTCGGGGCCAAGC
>JAZOCH010000070.1:0-5716 GCA_045596425.1 Acutalibacteraceae bacterium
TAGCCATGTCGTTCTGTGAGCCAAGGAGTTGAATCCAGTGGTTGTCTTCCTAAGACCGCTTGGCCTCCGACTTCATCGGGCGTCCCGATAAGGAGATTTCCCGTGTATTGGTTGCGCTGGATGCCACCCCCGATGCCGTTAAGGCGGCAAAAGCCATCGGCGCCGAGCTGATCGTCACCCACCATCCCGTGATTTTTGAACCACTCAAACAACTGGACAGTGAGGGTGTCCCGTATGCGCTTGCCGCGGCCGGTATTGACGTCATTTCCGCCCACACCAACGCCGATAAAGCCGACGGCGGTGTCAACGATGCTCTCGCACAACGGCTGGGGCTGACCGACCTGCACACAACCGAGGACGGCTTGTGCCGCGTCGGCACGATCAAAGAGCCGACCGATGCCGCTGCCTTTGCCAAAGCCGTGGCGAAGGCACTGGATACCGCCGTGCGCACCAACGGCGGCGGCACCATCCGCACCGTCGGCGTATGCGGCGGCAGTGGTGGCGATTTCATCGCGCCTCTCGCGAATAAAGTCGATGCGTTCGTGACGGGCGAGGTGCGCCACCATCAGTGGTTGGAGGCGAACGCCCTCGGCGTCACCGTCATCGAAGCCGGTCACTACGCCACCGAAATTCTCATCGTGGATACCCTCTGCCGCTGGTTGCAGGAGGCGTTCCCCACCCTCGATATCACGGCGTACTACGATAACGCCCCCTATAACACTGTGAGGTGATTCCCTATGGCACTGGACGGTGCTTTTCTCGCCTGCCTGCGCCGTGAGCTTTTGGAGGTTCTACCCGAGGCACGCGTGGATAAAATCTATCAGCCCGAGCGAGAAGAACTCATCATTGCCCTGCGCTATCGCGGCGGTGCCGAGCGATTGTTTTTGTCGGCGCACGCCGCCGCACCACGCATCCACTTGACCAAAGAAACGCCCGAAAACCCTGCGCAACCGCCGATGTTTTGTATGCTGTTGCGCAAACGGCTGACGGGCGGACGGCTTGCCGCCATCCGTCAGCAGGGGCTTGAACGCGCGCTGTATCTGGATTTTGACTGCATCAGCGAACTGGGAGACCCCGTACGCCTGACCTTAGCGGTGGAGATTATGGGGCGGCACAGCAACATCATCCTCATCGGGCAGGACGGCATCATCATTGATGCCATCAAACGTATTTACCCCGATATGTCCTCGGTGCGCCCCGTGTTACCGGGGATGCGGTATGAGGTACCCCCCACGCCTGCCGGACGGTTTGACCTCTCCCGTCACACGCCCGAGGAGTTGGTCGCCGCCGTCAAAGACGGCAGGGATACACCGCTCTCCAAGGCATTGCTGGGCCTTTCACAAGGACTTTCGCCCCTCACCTGTCGCGAAATCGCTTACCGCACCTGCGGCGAACGGGACGCGCTGATAAGCGAACTGACTGCCGCTGAATGGGATAAACTCACCGTTTGTATCCGCCGTACACAACAAGCATTCACCGACGGCGGTGTGCCGTATCTGTTGACCAAAACGGACGGTTTGCCACTCGAATACAGCTTTCAGCCCATCACGCAATACGGGTTGGAGGCGCGTGGACAGACGATGCCGCGCTTTTCGGCTCTGCTTGACGCCTATTATGCGCGCCGTGCCGCCGCTGAGCGCATCCGCGCCCATTCCCACGACCTGCTACGGGTGCTGACAAACGCCGCCGAGCGTGTCACGCGCAAGCTTATGCACCAGCGGCAAGAGCTGGCAGATGCCGCCGACCGCGATACCCTGCGGCTGTACGGCGACCTCATTAACGCAAATATGCATCTTATCGCGCAAGGCGCGGACAAGGCGCAGGTCGTCAACTACTACGATGAAAACTGCGCCACCATCACCGTGCCGCTTGACCCTGCGCTGTCCCCTGCCGCCAACGCGCGGCGGTATTATAAGCTGTACCGCAAGGCGCAGACCGCGGAAGAAATGCTCACTGACCGCATCGCGGCAGGCGAAGCGGAGCTTGCTTACATCGACACGGAGTTTGATGCGCTCTCCCGTGCAGGCAGTCTGCGTGAACTCGAAGAACTGCGCACCGAATTGGAAGAGCAGGGGTATCTGCGGCGTCAAAAAACCGCCAACAAGAAAAAGGCGGCACCGCTTAAACCACTGTGCTTTTGTTCGGACGACGGATTTCCCATTCTGGTCGGGCGCAACAATCTGGAAAATGACCGTCTGACCTTACGTACCGCCAAAGGCAGCGACGTCTGGATGCACACAAAGAATATCCCCGGCTCCCACGTCATTGTGGTATGCGAAGGGCGCACACCACCCGACCGTACGTTGGAACAAGCGGCCATTCTCGCCGCCACCCATTCCAAGGCGGCAGACTCCGTGCAGGTACCGGTGGATTACACCTATGCGCGGTATGTCAAGAAGCCGTCGGGCGCCAAACCGGGTATGGTCATCTACATCGATAACCGCACCGCCTACGTCAACCCCGATGCCGCCTTGGCCGCACGCCTGCGCGCAGAAGAATAACCGCAAAAAGCAGCCCCGTCTGTGTTAAAAGACACAGACGGGGCTGCTTGTCATTTCTGTATGTATTTCTCGACACAGTTCTTCATATCCCACCAGTGCTCTTCCATACACTCGACGAGCTTAAACTGCGTACGGCAACGGTCGAGGTTATGGTCCTCATAAGTGGTCTTGAAATACGTGTCGCCTTGCAGATAGTCGGTGAGGAAGCGCATACCGCATTCCAGCGTCATCATCTTCGCACCCTCAGGAAGCAATCGAATCTCCTCGGTGCCGAGAATGCCGCCGCAACCTTCAAGGAAACCCTTGGTATATGCCTCAAACAGCTCCATATCCAGCGACACCTTAGTCAGATCCTTTTCGTCCTCGGCGGCGGTGCTGGCGCCAAAGCGAATCGCATCGCCGAAATCGTTGACCGAGAAGCCGGGCATCACGGTGTCGAGGTCAATAACGCACAGCGCCTCGCGCGTTTTCTCGTCCAACATCACGTTGTTAAGCTTGGTATCGTTGTGGGTGACACGCAGCGGCAGACGTCCCTCCTCGTGCGCCTTGTACAGCACCGAGCAGAACTCCATCCGCTTCTGTACAAAATCAATCTCTTTTTGCACCATAGCGGCACGACCGCAACGGTCCTGCGCCACCGCCGACAGAAATGCTTCAAAACGCTTGGGGGTGTTGTGGAAATCCGACAGCGTTTCGTGCAGCTCCTCCACGGGAAAATCCGTCAGATATTGCTGAAATTCCCCGAACGCAAATCCGCTCTGGTAGAAATCCTTGGGTGTTTCTGCCTTATCCAAGCAGACCGAGCCCTCAATAAAATCGTACATACGAAAGCACAGCCCACTCGCATCCCAATAGCGCAGCTTGCCGTCGCGCGCAGGGATCATATTCAGCACCCGACGGCCGCCGAGCCCTTTTTCGTGCAGGAATTCCGTCACCTTCGCGATGTTCTCGATGACATGCTCAGGCTTGGGGAACACATCCCCGTTGATGGTCTGCAATATGTAACGCTTGGTGCCGCCCTGCGGCGTCTGCACCGTGATGAGATTGGTGCCGTTGATATGTCCGCTGCCGTAAATGTTGCAGCCGACAATGATCCCACCGAGATCAAACTGCGCCGCCGCGCGAAGGACCTGTTCAATGGAAATCGCTCGCATAACACATTGTCTCCTCAAAAATCATATAATAAAATATAACCTTTATCAGTTTAGCACACTTTCGAAAAAAAGTAAACCTCGATTTTTCAAAAAACTCTTGACAAATCCACACAGAGTGCTATAATGGGCACATTCAAGTGAATAAAAAGGCTATGACGAAGACGGCTTTGTACAGGCGTTCACAGAGAGTCGGTGGTTGGTGTAAACCGATAACAAATGTGCAAAACAGCCCATCCCTTCCGAGCCGGAGCTTTGAATAGGCACCCTGCCCCAGTAGAAGCCCCCGTGACGGCTGCGTAAAAGCCTATGGCGTTGACAGACGCCGAAGAGCGGTCGCTTTTGGCGACAATTTGAGTGGTACCGCGGATGTGTTTATACACACTCGTCTCAAAATTGAGACGGGTGTTTTTTATTTTATTTCAATTTTTAAAAGGAGGCACTGACATGGCAAACGGATCAACAGAAAAACTCTTAGAGGTGGCGCGCCGAATTAAGGAGATGCGCGAGATCGCCGGCTACACCGTCGAGCAAATGGCCGAAAAAACGGAAATCCGTGTTGAAGAATATGTCAAACTGGAAGCAGGCGAATCGGACTTCCCCTTCTCTTTTATTCACAACTGTGCGCAGGAATTCGGCATCGGCATATCGGATCTGTTGGAGGGTGCGACCAGTGCGCGTCTAACCTCCTATACCGTCACCCGTAAAGGGCAGGGACAGACCACCGCTAAGGAGGACGGCATCTCCATTGCCAACCTTGCGCCGAAATTCCGCGATAAGATTGCGGAGCCTTATTGGGTGCGATATGATTTCGACCCCACACAGCAAAACAAGCCCATCCACCTGACCAGCCACAGCGGTCAGGAATTTGACCTGGTTATCAGCGGTAAGCTGAAAGTGCAGGTCGGTGACCACACCGAAATCCTCGCAGAAGGCGACAGCATCTATTACGACTCCTCCACGCCGCACGGTATGATTGCCGTGGATGGGCAGGAGTGCGTGTTCTGTGCCGTTGTTTTGCCCGGTGAGGATACCAAGGAGGAGCAGGTGCGCCGCAGTCTGGTCACCGCGAAATCTGCGGAACCGCTGGTCTGCGAGGAGTTTGTCACCACCCAAGAGGACGAGCACGGCGCCCTGCAACACATTGAGTTCAAAAACACCGAGCGCTTCAATTTCGGCTTCGATATCGTCGACGGCATTGCAAAAAAATACCCCGACAAGCTGGCGATGCTGCATCTGGACAAACACAAGACCGAGCGCCGTTTCACCTTCCGCGACATCAAGCAGTATTCCAATCAGGCAGCAAACTATTTCACGTCGCTCGGCATCAAGCGCGGCGATAAGGTAATGCTGGTGCTCAAACGCCACTACCAGTTCTGGTTCTGTATGGTTGCCCTACACAAGCTCGGCGCGGTGGCCATCCCTGCCACCAACCAGCTCAAAGAACACGACTTTGAATATCGCTACAATGCCGCAGGCGTGTCCGCCATCGTGTGTACCGCCGACGGCGATACCGCCGACATCGCGGCGGCGGCAGCCGAAAAATGTCCGCAAATGACCACCAAGATTCTGGTCGGCGGCCAAAAGGACGGCTGGCACGATTTCGATGAAGAATTCAAGCTCTTCTCGCGCAAATTCGTGCGCCCCGAGGACGCCTCGGCCGGCGACGACACCGCACTGATGTTCTTCACCTCCGGCACGACCGGCAACCCGAAGATGGCGGCACACAAGCACACCTACGCGCTGGGACATTTCGTCACCGCCAAATACTGGCACTGCTGTGAGCGCGACGGTCTGCACCTGACCATCTCGGATACGGGTTGGGGTAAATCGCTGTGGGGTAAATTGTACGGTCAATGGCTGTGCGAGGGCGCGGTGTTCGTCTACGACTTTGACCGCTTTGACGAGAACGACATCCTGCCGATGTTCGCGCAGTACAACATCACCACCTTCTGCGCGCCGCCGACGATGCTGCGTATGCTCATCCGCGGCGACCTAAGCAAATACGACCTGTCCTCTATCCACCATATGACCACCGCGGGTGAGGCACTCAACCCCGAGGTG
>JAZOCH010000071.1:0-7374 GCA_045596425.1 Acutalibacteraceae bacterium
AGGGCATCATCGGGCAGGAGATTCGCATGTGCGAGGACGACCCCGACCGCTGTGTGCTGTTTAATCTGTTGCAGGGGATGTACCATAGCCATCCCGTGCGCGTGGATATTGCCGGCACGGTGGAGTCGATTGCCGACATCACCGCGGACCTGCTGTACCGCTGTTACGAGCGCTACTACAACCTGCACAATATGGTGCTGGTGGTGGCAGGAAAAATCACCCCCGACGAGGTGATGGACGCCGCCGACCGCCTGCTCAAACCTGCCCCCGATTTTCCGTCCTCGCCCTTTACGGTTGACGAGCCCGTCACCGTGCACGAGACATACGTCGAGCAGGAAATGCCCGTAGCGGCACCCATCTTTTACCTCGGCTTCAAGGAACCGCAAGGCGAACAAACCGCCGCCACCGCGGCCGGCGCACGGCTGCTGATGGAGCTGATTGCCGGTAAGAGCAGTCCCTTGTACGCACAATTGATGGACGAGGGGCTTATCAACGAGCAATTCGGCACCGAGTATTTTAACGGTCCTGCCTTCGGCGTGTGGCTGTTCGGCGGTGAATCCGCCGACCCCAAACGCGTGGAAGCGGCGGTATGCGCCGAAATACAACGCCTGCAAACCGACGGTGTGCCGCGCGAACGGTTTGAAGCGCTCAAAAAGGGTGTTTACGGGCAAATCGTCAGCGGCTTGGACGACACGATGAATGGCGGCGAGTTGGTGCTCAGTCATCTGCTGGACGGCATCGAGCCGCTGGGCGAGCTGGATGCCCTCGCCGCGATGACCGCCGAGGATATTGACCGCCAGTTGCGTACACGTATTCTGCTCGACAGCCGCACGCTGTCGGTGGTCAAGCCGGACAACCGTATGAACTAAGGGGCAACGCCCCGTTACATAGAAAGGATGAGATGTATGCCATCTTTGCTGTCCCATTACATAGAATTTCCCAAATTCGGCTGGCGGTTGCCGCTGGACGACACGCTGGTGCAATTTCGCATCGGCACAATGGATTTCACCATCAAGTGGTACGGGCTGATGATTGCCATCGGCTTTATCCTCGCGGTGATGTACGGTTTGTACCGTGCCAAGGATTTCGGCATTAACCCCGACCGTATGATTGACATTGCGCTCATCACCACCCCCATCGCCTTTATCGGCGCGCGACTGTATTACGTGTTTTTCAGCGACAGCGTAGCCGAGTACCTCGCCAACCCCGTATCCATTCTGAAAGTATGGGAAGGCGGACTCGGCATCTACGGCGGCGTGATTTTTGCCTTTTTGTTCGGTCCGCTCATCAGCCGCCGATTAAAGCAAAGCCCCCTCGCTATGATGGATATCGCCTCGATGGGCTTTCTCATCGGGCAAGCCTGCGGTCGCTGGGGGAACTTCTTTAACCAAGAGGCGTTCGGCGGTAACACCGACCTGCCGTGGGGTATGACGGGGGATATGATTCAGTCCGGCATCCACGGCAGCGGCTACGACACCACCCTGCCCGTGCATCCCACCTTCCTGTACGAATCACTGTGGTGTATCCTCGGCTTTGTGGTGTTGCATCTGATCTCCAAGCGGCTGTACAAGTTTAAGGGACAGATCTTTTGCAGCTATCTCATCTGGTACGGCGTGGGGCGCTTCTTCATCGAAGCCACACGCACCGACAGCCTGATGATCGGCACGATGAAGGCATCGCAATTCGTCGCTATTTTGGCGATACTCGGCGGCGCAATAGCGTTGTGGTTGCTTCATCACCGCGCACAGGCTTTGCCGAAGGTGCTGACTGTCGATGCCGACACCACCCTCGACCTGCCTGTGGAAACAGAAGTTAATACAAACAAGAACAACGAGAAAGAATCCATGCAAGAAATCATCTCCGAGGAGGAAGAAACCAATGACAACGAGAATTGACGGAAAAGCCATCGCCGCAGACATTCGCCGCGAAATCGCCGAACAGGTGATCGAACTCAAAAAGCAGGGGATCACCCCCGGTCTGGCGGTGATTCTGGTAGGGGACGACCCTGCCTCCTGCACCTACGTGCGCAACAAGACCAAGGCGTGTGATGAGGTTGGCTTCTATGCCCGTCAAATCAATATGCCTGCCGATACTACGCAGGAAGAACTGCTCGCGCAGGTCGAGGCGCTCAACGCCGACCCTGCCATCCACGGCATTCTGTGCCAATTGCCGCTGCCCCGTCACCTCGACGACAAGGCGGTCATCGCCGCTATCTCCCCCGATAAGGACGTCGATGCGTTCCACGCGGCGAACGTCGGACATATTATGATCGGCGACCACCGTTTCCTGCCCTGCACCCCTGCCGGCGTGATGGAGCTTATCCATCGCACGGGCGTCACGGTCGAGGGTAAGCACTGCGTGGTTATCGGACGCAGTAACATCGTCGGCAAACCGATGGGAATGCTACTGCTGCACGACAACGGTACCGTCACCATCTGCCATTCCCGTACCAAGGACCTCGCCGCCATCTGTCGGCAGGCAGACATCCTTGTTGCCGCCGTCGGTAAGGCGAAATTCGTCACCGCCGATATGGTCAAGGAGGGCGCAACCGTCATTGACGTCGGTATGAACCGCGACGAGAACGGCAAGCTCTGCGGCGACGTAGATTTTGATGCGGTGGAGCCGATTGCCGGTGCTATCACCCCCGTGCCGGGCGGTGTCGGTCCGATGACCATCGCGATGCTGCTTAAAAATACGCTCACCGCCGCACAAACAGAAAAGTAATATAAGCGGAAAGGACGTTGCTTATGAAAGTTCTGATGATCAACGGCAGTGCGCGTGTGGGCGGCAACACCGCTATCGCGCTCGCTGAGATGCAAAAAGTATTCGAAAAATACGGTGTCGAGGTCGAGACCGTGCAGGTCGGTAATATGGCGATTCGCGGCTGTGTTGAGTGCGGCAGTTGCTTTAAGGCAGGCAAGTGCGCCATCGACGATATCGTCAACAACGAACTTGCCGCCAAATTCGAGGAATGTGACGGCTTGGTAGTGGGCAGCCCCGTGTTCTACGCGGCGGCAAACGGTACACTGGTGTCCCTGCTTGACCGTCTGTTCTATTCCACCCATTTCGATAAGCGAATGAAGGTCGGTGCCGCGGTGGCGGTTGCCCGTCGCGGCGGTTGCTCCGCTACCTTCGACCAGCTCAACAAGTATTTTACCATCGCCGGTATGCCCGTAGCCCCCAGCCAATACTGGAACAGCGTACACGGGCGTAAGGTCGGCGAGGCCGCCGAGGACGGCGAGGGATTGCAAACAATGCGCACCCTCGCGGAGAATATGGTGTTTTTGATGAAGAGCATCGCGCTCGGCAAAGAAGCCTTCGGCTTGCCCGAAAAAGAACCGGGTATCCGAACGGATTTTATACGATAAGGTGACGCGGCAGGAGGCTCGGCCTCCTGCCGCGTTTATTGTTTGACATCCTTCGACATTTATTGTATAGTTATTTGCTGAAAAATGTCGAGGAGCTATGCACGATGTCCCCCTTTATGACAACAACCGATTGGACGGTCAAGCGAAGTATGCTGTTTGCGGCAGTGGTTGCCGCTGTCAGCGTATGCATTGCCCTGTTTTTGCCGTCGTGGGTGTGGATTGCTTTGGTGGCGCTATGCCTAATCTCCTGCTGTATCCCACGCTTTCGCCATCCGCTGTGGCTGTATACCGTGGTATGGGCTGTGGCGTTTTTGCTGATTGCCGGCGTGTACCGTGCGCAGTCCGTTGAGCCGGTACAACGTCTGGCAGGCGAA
Source organism: Acutalibacteraceae bacterium (assembly GCA_045596425.1). Classification (GTDB taxonomy): domain Bacteria; phylum Bacillota; class Clostridia; order Oscillospirales; family Acutalibacteraceae; genus UBA5905. Next base: position 3,743 of record JAZOCH010000071.1, read on the forward strand.
ACCGACACGCTGACCGCACAGGTGGTGGAACTGCCTGATTCGGGACACATGGTCACCGCCGAAGTCGTAAACGCCGAAAAACTGCCTGACGGAACACGCGTGCTGTTGTATTGCAACGAACAGGTGATGCCAAAATTGCACGATATCGTGTATGCGGAGGTAGAACTGAAAGAATTATACCCCACCCAACAGGGTCACCGCGCCGATAAGGTGTTCTTGCAGGCATATCCTATTGCATTCGATGAGGAGGCAATGACAGTAACCTCGCCGCCACGCTCGTGGCGCACGGTATTGTCCCCGTTGCGCGAGCGTTTGCACGCAAGCATCCGCCAACGGCTCAGCGGCGAGGAAGGCGCGCTGTTAGCAGGCATCTGTCTGGGAGAAAAGAACAGCATCTCCCAAGAAACCATATCCGCATTCCGCCGTGCAGGGTTGGCACATATTCTGGTCGTGTCCGGCTTGCATTTGTCCACAATCTCGGCCGCCGTGTATTACCTTCTGCGAGCGTTACTCCCCAACAGACGACTGGCCGCTTGTCTGTCTATGGCAACAGTAGGATTCTTTATGGCGCTTATCGGCTTCACCCCCTCCGTTGTGCGCGCAGGGGTGATGTGCCTCGTGATGCTCGGCGGGCAGCTGTTCCTGCGCCGTGCCGACGGACTCAACTCGATGGGGTTGGCACTGCTACTGTTGCTGGCGGCAAACCCGTATTGCCTGCTGGACGTGGGGTTACAGCTCTCCTTTGGTGCGGCAGGCGGCGTGCTGTATTTGATGAGTCCGCTGACGAAAAAGCTGCGAACGCTTCCGATGCCAACGTTTTTGGTCAACGGGCTGGCGGTGACACTCGCCGCCACCTTGCCCATACTGCCGTTGCTTGCCTTCTATTTCGGCGAGGTGTCGGTGGTATCGCCGCTCGCCAACCTGCTCGCCGTATTTCCTGCCGGCGTTGCACTGACCTTTGGCTGGGTAGGGATACTGCTTGCTCTGCTCCCTGCTTTATCCTTTTTCGCAGACGGCGTGTTGTATCTCGCCGGATGGAGCGTGCGCTGGCCACTAATCGTGGCACGCATCCTCGGCGGTTTGCCGATTGCCACCTTGCCGACCGAACGTGCGTGGACGATTCTGTATTTGACAGGCGGCTGTGGATTGGTTATACTATGCTTATGTAAGGTGCCGCGTGTCCGCCTGCGGCGGTTACTGGCGGCACTCGCAGCGGGGCTGATGCTTGCCCGCGGGGCAGACGCGCTTTTGCGGTGCGACACTACCACCGTCACGGTGTCTATACGCGAAAACAGCGCCGTGCTGTGGTTGGAGCAAGACGAGCGCTACGGCTTGCTGGTGCAGGACGTCGCCGCCATCTACACCGACGATGCGCTGGTGCGCGCTTGCGGCGGTAAGCTGGACTTTGTGGCTGTGGGCGGCGGAGAACCCTGCGACGCCGCCTACCTGACCGAGCTTTTGCGCCGTGTCGAGGTAGACCGATTGCTCATTCACGAAAGCGCCGCTTTCACGAGCGGCTTGCATTTGCCGATACAACCGTTGGAGAAGGACACCACACAGACGTTATGGGAGGGCACTACCCTCTCGGTAGACAGCGAGGGGAAATGGCTTCTCTCCTGCCGCACAACGACCTTGGCGCTCGCGCCCGAACGGGCGTGTGCGGCGGATGCGGCGATTTTCGTCGGGCAGCCGCCGCAGGAGAGTCCGCATATGACCGTCGGACAGGGAATCCTGCTCGCAGAAAAAGACGACGCCGCCGCATTTGTGGCGGCGGCAAAGCTGCCGTATCCAATGACGGCGATAACCGAAGAACCCTTATACTTGACTACACGCGGCGGAGAATGGAGTGTTAGCCGATGGCGATGAACGAAGCACAACTAAAAACAGCGCTCAAAGAGGGATTGGCCTCGGTATACGTGCTGTACGGCGAGGAGAGCTACCTTGTCGAGCAGTACGCGCGCCTCATCGTCAAGCAGGCAGTCGGCGACCCCGACGATGCGTTTAATGCGCACCGCTTTGACGGGCAGACGTTGACCGTCGAACAGCTGGAAGAAGCGGTGGAAGCACTGCCGCTGATGGCAGAGCGCACCTGCGTGGCGGTACGGGATATGGACCTATCCGCCCACGCCGAGCGTGTGTGTGAGATCTTACGTCAAATGCCCGATACCTGCGTGGTGGTGTTCTGGCAGATGACGGTGCAGCCGGAAAGAAAGAAGGGATGGACGTCCTTTCTTGCCGAGATAGAAAAAAACGGTGCCTGCGTGGTGGATTTTGCGCGCAAAACCGCAGGCGACGTGGCCAAAATGCTGGTCAGCGGTGCCAAACGGCGCGGCTGTACGCTGTCCGCCGAGGATGCGCGTTGTCTTATTGAGCAGGCAGGCAACGACCTCAACCTATTGCTGGGTGAATTGGATAAGCTGACCGCCCTCGCGGACGGCGGTACCATCACCCGTGAGATGATTGAGCAGGCAGGCACCAAAAATCTCGAAGCGCGCGTATTCGACCTGTCCAAAGCCATCTTACAAGGGAAAGCCAAAGAGGCGTACGTGCTTTTGCATCAGTTGTTTGTACAGCGCGAAGAGCCTGTGGCGGTGTTGGCGGTGCTTTCCAACGCCTACGCCGACGTGTACCGCGCCAAGATAGCGAGCATCGGCGGTGTGCCTGCGCAAGCCCTTGCCGAGGAGATTAAGTCGTATAAAGGGAAAGAATTCCGTTTGCGCAACGCCGCACGGGACGCGCAGCGGATGAGTGTCGCTACGTTGCGCGAATCGTTGGAGATTCTCGCGCAGGCGGATAATGATATGAAATTCAGCGGCAAGGATGCACGCACACTGCTTGAACAGACGGTTTCTCGCCTGATTGCCCAAGCACAACAGAGGGAGTGAACGCCGTGAAACGGGTACGCCAAGCTATCGTGGTTGAGGGTAAATACGATGAGATTCGCGTGCATTCCGCCGTTGAGGCACTGGTCATCACCACCGAGGGGTTCGGTATTTTTCGTGACGAAGCGCGTCTGGCGATGCTGCGCCGCTTGGCGGCAGAGCGTGGTCTGATTATTCTCACCGACAGCGACAGTGCCGGTATGCTCATTCGCAATCACCTGATCGGCGCCATTCCTGCCGAACAGCTTCGTCAGGCGTATATTCCGCCCCTCGCCGGCAAAGAACGGCGAAAATCCACGCCGAGCAAGGAAGGTCTGCTCGGCGTGGAAGGAATGGACAACGCCGTTGTGCTGGCGGCGCTGGAACGCGCCGGGGCGATATTCGAGGACAACGCCGACGAGACCTCATCCGCGGATAAAATGCACCTGACAAAGGTCGATTTGGTGGAATTGGGACTCAGCGGTCACGAAAACAGCGCCGCCCTTCGCCGCGCGCTGTTGCGCGCGCTGAATTTGCCGGAAAATTTGTCAACAAACCGCCTGCTGGACGTGCTCAATGCCACCGTCACCAAGGAGGCGTTTGCGACACTTTTGCAGGAAATCAAAAGTGACAACACGCCTTGACTTGCACGCAAATTTGTGATAGAATTCATCGTGTTTGTTACGGTGGTTGATCGTAAGATACGCTGTATGCATAGATTCGTTCTTCTGACCACAAACAAATATTGTTCCGAGGTGTGGCGCAGTTGGT
>JAZOCH010000072.1:0-2170 GCA_045596425.1 Acutalibacteraceae bacterium
GTCAGCGTACGGCGGCTAATTTATTTATTCTTCTACACACAATGTAAACAATTCGCGCACACGGTCAAGGTTATCCGAGAGATATAACCACCCGAACAGCGCTTCCAGCCCCGTGGCGTTGTGGTAATCGGCGCCCGAACGGGCGGTGTGCGCGTTGCGGCCGCGCTTAAACACCGCTTCCTCCTGCTCGGTGAGCAGAGGAAGGATGCGCTTGATGGCGGCGGCTTGTGCCTCCGCGCGCACCTCGGCGACGGCAAGACGGTGCAGGTCGTTCACGGGACGGTTGGCCTGTGCAAGCAGGCGCTCACGCACCATCAGGCTGTACACGCCATCCCCGACAAACGCCAGCGCCAACGGGCTGAGTGTGTGGATGTCCACGTCCTTGGGATATAAACGTTCCATACGGTCACCCCTTAATTGACGAACTCAAATTCGAGGTCGTAGATGCTGACGGTGTCACCCTCCTGCACCCCTGCCTCACGCAGGGCGTCGATGACACCTGTGCCTTGCAACAAGCGCTCGAAGTACTGCAAGCCCTCGTCGTCGGCAAAGTTGATGCCGCGCAGGATGTTGAGCAGCCACTGCGCCTCAACAAAGAACACGCCGTCGCGGTTTTGGATGTTGACGCCGCGGTTTTCTACTGTTTCGATGTCGGGAAGCACCTCTGCCTCCGCCTCGAAGCGGCGAATGGGCGGCAATTCGCCCAGCCGAATACCGAGTCGGCGCACCAGCTCGTCGGTGCCGTGGGCGATGGGCGCCATCAGCGGAAAATACTCGTAGCCGCGCTGCTTCATCGCCGCTTCAAACGCGGCGAGCTGTTCGTCGCTCGCGAGGTCGCATTTGTTGCCTGCCACGATCATCGGACGCTGTGCCAGCTCGGGGTTGAACTTTTCCAGCTCCTCGTTGATGGTGTCAAAATCCGCGAGAGGATCGCGCCCCTCGCTGCCCGAAACGTCCACGATGTGTACCAGCAGACGGCAACGCTCCACGTGGCGCAGGAATTCGTGTCCCAGCCCCACGCCCTCGCTGGCGCCCTCGATCACGCCGGGGATGTCCGCCATCACAAAGGCGGCGCCGATGGGCGGCCGCACTACCCCCAGCACGGGGGTGATGGTGGTGAAATGGTAGTTAGCGACTTCGGGCTTTGCCTCGCTGACCACCGAGATGAGGGTGGATTTTCCCACGTTGGGGAAGCCAACAAGGCCAACGTCCGCGAGGAGTTTAAGTTCCAGACGGATCTCCTTTTGCTCGCCGGGGATGCCCGGCTTGGAGAAACGGGGCACCTGACGGGTGGCGGTGGCAAAATGGCGGTTACCCCAACCGCCGCGTCCGCCACGCGCCGCAACAAACGGTTCGTCCCCCGAAATATCCGCCATCAGACGGCCGGTTTCGTTATCGTAGACCAGTGTGCCGCGCGGCACGCGGACGATGCAATCCTGCCCGTTTCTGCCCGAGCAGCGGTTGGTGCCGCCGTTCTCGCCGTGGGTGGCGGCGTATTTGCGCTGGTAGCGGAAATCGGAGAGGGTGTTCATTCCGTCGTCCGCGACAAACAGCACGCTGCCGCCCTTGCCGGCGTCGCCGGCGGCAGGGCCGCCTGCCGCCACAAATTTCTCACGGTGGAAGGCAACCGCACCGTCGCCCCCGTTACCGGCTTTAATTTTAATAATCGCTTTATCGACAAACATCGGATTTCCCCCTTTCGTAAACAGGTGTGTAGGGGCGATTCACGAATCGCCCGAGGGCGCATCGTGATGCGCCCTCCAAGCATAGTATTTGCTTGTCTGCCATATTTACACGAAAAAATCCCCGCCGTGGAACACAGCGGGGATGCTCGCATTACTGCTTCTCGTAAACGCTGACGCGCTTGCGATCCTTGCCCATACGCTCGAAGCGTACCACACCGTCCGCCAGAGCGAACAGCGTGTCATCGGAACCGATGCCCACGTTCGTGCCGGGATGGATGTGGGTGCCACGCTGACGAACCAGAATGTTGCCGGCCAGAACGAACTGACCGTCGGCACGCTTAACACCGAGACGCTTGGACTCGGAATCACGGCCGTTCTTGGTGGAGCCAACGCCCTTCTTGTGGGCGAACAGCTGGATGTTCAGTTTCAACATAGGAATTACACCTCCGTATTCATTAGGTGTACCCGCGAGGGGTACTGTTCTT
>JAZOCH010000073.1:0-5515 GCA_045596425.1 Acutalibacteraceae bacterium
GGGCTGGAGGGGGTAATCGGATAGATGCCCGCCACCTCGGTAAACGCATAGGATACGTGAGCCGCAGCGTTGTTACCGTCCATGGTCTTAAACTTTCTTGCCATAGATATGTCCTCCTTTATAGGAATAAATATTGGTCAATATGCACGGGGAAATTTCCCGCGACACACCACCGTATATATTAACACATATATTTCTTGTTGTAAAGGGGTGTCGTGCCAATTTTTAAACGATTTTTGCGGTTTTTTAGCTGTACAGCGCACGATTGAACACAGCTCGTACCGTTTTGCTTCCTCTGTATCGAATTTGCGGTCATCAATCATTAATACATCTCCGTTCGTTGCAACGGATAAATTACCCTTGCATATTTCTCAAAATTATGGTATAGTTTATTTGTGTAATTTCACATTGAAAGGGGCATATTTTATGGAGTACATTTTTGCAATCATCATCATCGCTGCTATCGTTATTTTGTGCAACCTGCGCGTCGTACCGCAGGCGCACGAATACGTGACCGAATTTCTCGGGAAATATCGCGCCACGTGGAGTGCCGGTCTGCATCTGAAAATCCCGTTCTTCGAGCGTATTGCGAAGAAGATTACGTTAAAGGAGCAGGTTCTGGACTCCCCTCCCCAGCCGGTTATCACCAAGGATAACGTAACAATGCAAATTGACACCGTTGTGTATTACCGCATTTTCGATGCCAAGCTGTACACCTACGGCGTAGTTAACCCCATTAACGCTCTTGCCAACCTCACCGCCACCACCCTGCGCAACCTCGTCGGTGAGCTCGAGCTTGACGGCACGCTGACCTCGCGCGATACCATTAACGGTAAGATGACCGCCATCCTCGACGAGGCTACCGACCAATGGGGCATCAAAGTCGGACGCGTGGAGCTGAAAAACATCATTCCGCCCAAAGAGATTCAAGTGGCGATGGAAAAGCAGATGAAGGCTGAGCGCGACCGCCGCGAAACCTTGTTACAGGCCGAGGGTCATAAGGCGGCAGCCATCACGCGCGCCGAAGGTGAAAAGCGCGCCGCTGTTCTCGCCGCGGAAGGTGAGCGCGATGCGTGCATCGCCCGCGCCGAAGGTGAAGCAAAAGCGGTTCTTCTCGCTCGTCAGGCCGAGGCAGAGGGTATCCGCCTGCTCCGCGAAGCCGGTGCTGACGCCTCTGTGCTGGAACTCAAAAAGTATGATGCGCTCGTCCGTATGGCGGATGGTCGTGCTTCCAAAATCATCATCCCCACCGACACGGTCAACGCGGTCACGCGTGACGTGATGTTCAGCGAAGCATCGGGGCTTGGCGATTCTACCCCTCCCGATACAACACCTGAGCCTATTGTCAAAAAGAACGATCCTTGTTGCGATTAATTAATATTGGAACTTAAAGGAGAAGCACCATAATGAAACTCAATTATAAGCGTACGATCTGTGTCGGTTTTGCTTTCTTTTTGATTTGCGCATTTTGGCAGGCATATGACAGCATTATTGCGCTAACATTAACAAACAAATTCGGCATGCCGCAAGCTTACTCCGGCATCATTATGGCTTTTGATAATATTCTCGCGTTGTTTTTATTACCTCTTTTTGGCGCTATATCCGACAAGTGTTCTACCAAAATCGGCAAACGCACACCGTTTATTTTGGTTGGAACCATCGTAGCCGCCATCGCATTTGTTGCACTCTCGTTTGTCGATAACATGCAGATAACCAACATTTCCAAGGTATCTGACATTGACTCCCAAACCTCGTTAGAAGTGCTGTACGACCACGATTACGGTCAAGCAAAGCTCAAAACCACCAACGGCACCGAATACGAAGTGACCGACTTTGCGCGAGAGGATTTCCTCTCCATTAGAACCGATTCAAAGTGGAATGTGAACGGCGAAGAAATTCATCCTTACACTGAATTTGTCGTACCTGCTCGACAAGCGTACGTTTGGCAAGCAACGCTTAAAAACCCCTCGACTCTAATCTTTTTTATCGGATTACTGCTCGTCGCTCTGCTGGCAATGGCAACGTTCCGTTCCCCTGCCGTCGCCTTGATGCCGGATGTTACTATCAAGCCATTGCGTTCAAAAGGCAATGCCGTTATCAATCTTATGGGCTCCGCCGGCGGCGTGATCGTTCTTGGGCTGGGCATCGTTTTTGGTACAGGTAATGCCAAAAACGCCTTTATGAGCTACACGGTATTTTTGGCTATCGTCGCAGCAATAATGATCATCTCCCTCGTCGCCTTCCTTCTTACGGTCAACGAAAATCGCTTTGTAAAAGAGATGGAGGACGACAGCAAGCGTCTTGGGTTAGTTGAATCTTCATCGAACGATTCTGTTGCCACAAGAAAATTAACAAGAAAAGAAATTCTCTCTTTATTGCTCATCCTTGCTTCTGTCGCACTATGGTTTATGGGGTATAATGCAGTTATCTCAAAATATTCCGTTTACGCCTCAACCATCCTACAAAAAGATTATAATGCCACTCTGATCATTGCGCAGGCGGCAGCTATCATCGCCTATCTTCCGGTCGGCATGATCGCATCAAAAATCGGCCGCAGAAAAAGCATCCTTATCGGTGTGTTGATTCTCGGAGCTTCTTTTGCCAGTGCTTGCTTTATCACGGCCGATTCTCCCGCGCTGTTGATGAACGCTATGTTTGCCTTAGCCGGTATCGGTTGGGCCACCATCAACGTCAACTCCTTCCCTATGGTCGTAGAGTTAGCAAAAGGCGGTAACGTCGGACGCTATACCGGCTATTACTATACGGCTTCCATGGCCGCGCAAGTGCTCACGCCCTATTTAAGCGGACTGTTGATGGATAATGTCGGTATGCGTGCACTCTTCCCTTACGCCGCGTTGTTTGTTGCCGCATCCTTTGTGACAATGCTGTTTGTGCGACACGGCGACACCGCGGTCGAATCAAAAAAATCGCTGTTAGAAAACTTCGACATTGAGGACTAACGTATGGTAGCATTATATATTCTGCTTGGGTTTCTGCTGTTGCTTGCAGGGCTGTTTCTTTTCAGCATCGCCCCTCGTCGCAAACGTAATACCAATCCGTTCAACCATACGATGTTTGCTCACCGTGGATTGCATACTAAGGACGGCGAGGCGCCGGAGAATTCTCTTGTCGCCTTTGAGCGTGCCAAAAATGCCGGATACGGCGTGGAGTTGGACATCCAATTCACCGCCGACCGTCAGGTCGTCGTGTTCCACGACAAGGATTTGGCACGTATGTGCGGCATCGACAGGCGCGTTGACTCAATGACTTATGAAGAGTTAAAGACGCTCTCTCTGCAAGGAGGAACACAACACATTCCATTGCTACGCGACGCGCTCGCCTTATTGGATACTACCCCCGTTTTGTGCGAAATCAAAAGCTATGGTGCTAACAGCGACACGTCCCTGTGCGAAGCCGCGTGGCCTCTGCTCAAACAGTACAAAGGCCCCCTGTGCATCGAATCCTTTAATCCGTTTATGGTGCGATGGTTTCAACAAAATCAACCACAGGTCATTCGCGGTATCCTTTCCACCTGCTATGACGACATCAAGGAGGTATCGCGCTTACAGGGCTTCGCCCTCGGCGCGTTGATGACCAATTTTCTCACACGACCGGATTTTATCGCTTACGACTATCGTTATCGTCACAAATTTCCGTTCGTTTTATGCCGTTCCCTATTCCACCCAATGGCCGTCGCATGGACGATCACCAGCAAAGAACAGGAAACGACTGCTTTGACCACTTTTGATACCTGTATCTTTGAGCAGTATCATCCGTAAAACCGTGCGAACCATTGAGGAGGAATTTTAATGAAAAAGTTATGTGTCATTCTGTGTATTGCTTTGTTACTGTCCTTGCTCAGCGGCTGTTCTCTTGATATTACGGGCGAAAACAGCAGCATTCCGCTACCGGACAAGCTTGAATCTTCTGTCAATGACTCAATCTCCAATCTGCCGACAGACGACTCCAACAGCGAAGCATCCACAACCACCCAAAACGCAAACGACGAATCCGACACGACAAGTGGCAACCCCTCTGCGGATACGACCACTGCAACGACTAAAAAGAGCGAGGATAGCAAATCTACTACCTCAGCGACCAAGAAGAACAACAAAACCGATAAATCCACCACTAAAACCACCACATCTGCTACAACCAAAAATAATGTTCCGCAAAATCCCCAGCCGTCGCAGTCTTTGACCAGCAAAACCACGTCAACTACCAAGCCGAGTCACGGCACGCCGAATGTTCAGGGGAGGTTCCACACGGATATGGCGCAAGCTGTCTTAAACAGCATGAATAAAGCGCGCAAAGAGGCCGGCTTAAACGAGTTAAGGATGGACAACGGTAATATGATGACCGCGGCGAAGATCCGCGCGAAGGAAATCACCGTGCATTGGGCTCACGAGCGTCCTGACGGCGCCAAGTGGGATACGGTATTCACCGAAGAAGGGGTAAAATACAATATGCGCGGCGAAAATCTTGCCGACGGCTACGAAACTGCCGACTTGGTTTTTGACGGATGGATGAACTCCCCCGGTCACCGAGCCAATATTATGGAAGGTCGTTTCACTCACGTCAGCATAGCGTGTTTTGAGATGGACGGTCACTTCTATTGGGTCCAGCTTTTCGGCGCCACGGTCACGCACTAACAATTTCAAATTTTCTCAAAAAACTTACAAAAAGCCCTTGACAAACCGATAGCCACGCGTTATAATTCTATTCGTTCCGCGGCAAACAGCGCAGAACACAATAGAATATGCGGATATGGCGGAATTGGCAGACGCGCTAGATTCAGGTTCTAGTCGGGGCAACTCGGTGGAGGTTCAAGTCCTCTTATCCGCACCAAAACAAATACCCCAACCAGTCGGTTGGGGTATTTGTTTTAGCATGACAAGGGGTGACACAGATGAACGAATTGATAGAGGCGCTCTTACGTTCCAATGTTTTATGGGAGAAAAAATGGGTTGCCTGCGGTGACAGCTTTACCGAGGGCGATTTTACCGGCTCTGACGAAGATTATATATTTGCGGACGGACCTTATCAAGGGGAAAAGAAAGTATATCCGTTTTTCATCGGACGCCGCAATCGCATGACCGTCGTAAACGAAGCAAAGTGTGGAAGCACAATGACAAATCTGCCGAAGAGAAACGATCCCTTCTCAACCGACCTAGCCTTCTCGAAAGAACGCTACAAGCAGATTCCCGATGACGCGGATTATATCACGCTCTGCTTCGGAATCAACGATGACGAATCACACCAGCACTCTCCGCTTGGCGATATAAACGACACAGACAGCACGACCTTTTTCGGTGCTTGGAATACGGTGCTGGAATATGTAATAACGCATTGTCCATACGCGAAAATCGGTATCATCGTGCCGAACGGTTGCACGCATGCCTATACCGATGCTATCCGCGCCGTAGCGAGAAAGTGGGGTATCCCTTATCTGGATATCCCCGGCGACTACGCTGTACCATTGTTAAACAGAGTGAATGACAAGAGCGAGGTCTGC
>JAZOCH010000074.1:0-6073 GCA_045596425.1 Acutalibacteraceae bacterium
ATAACGGTTTTCCTTGGTCAGCGAACCGCTCACGTACGGCTGTACCGATTTCAGATGATGCTTGCCTTTAACCGTCAGCACCTGCACACCGATGGTGTTACGGGTGGATTTGGCGGTGATGGCACCGGTGTGTACCAGCAAACGGCGACCCGAAGTCGCGGTCAGTACAAACTCGGTATCCTCGGGGATATAGAACATCGCCACGACCGGCGACTTATCCGCATACGCACCGATGAGCTTACGGCGATTGGTCTTGGTCGCATAAGCGCTCATTTCCACCTTCGCCGCCTTGCCGTTCTCAAAGAAGAACAGCATATAGCCCGTATATTCGGAAACGACCGCCATATACCGCGTGCCCTCGCCCTCGTCAAAACCGAGCTTGGCAGGGATATAATCGCCCATCACGCTGGTTTTGGTGTCCTTGAAGTCGGCTACGCGGCTTTTGTATACGTTGCATTGGTCGCCGAAGAACAGCAGCTCCTTCACGTTGGAGGTCTCGATCGTCTGTACGATCTCATCCCCCTCTTTGAGCTTATGCTCACCGCTCATACGCAACGACTGCGGCGTAATCTTCTTGAAATAACCCTCGCGTGTGAAGAACAGCGTGCAGGGATAATCGGCAACGCTCTCCTCCTCCGCCTTCACCTCTTCGATGTCGGTGGCATAAATCAGCTGCGTGCGACGCGGCTGACCGTACCGCTTAGCAACGTTGCCCAACTCATCGATGATGATGCGGCGAATACGCGCCTTGCTTTTGAGGGTTTCTTCGAGGTCCTCGACCGCCTTTTCCAAATCGCTGACGTCCGCCAGACGCTTGACAATATACTCGCGGTTGAGGTGGCGCAGTTTAATCTCGGCAACATATTCCGCCTGCACCTTGTCGATACCGAAGCCAATCATCAGATTGGGAACGACCTCGTCCTCCTCGTCGGTCTCGCGCACGATCTTAATCGCCTTATCAATGTCGAGCAGGATTCTCTCCAACGCTTTGAGCAGATGCAAGCGCTCCTTTGCCTTGGACAAATCGTAATACGTGCGACGGCGAACGCTCTCCGTGCGGAACGCAATCCACTCATCCAACAAGCCCGACACGCCCATCACCTGCGGCACACCGCCGATAAGCACGTTAAAGTTGCACCCGAAGGAGTCCTCCAACGGCGTCATGGCAAACAGCTTATTCATCAGCTTGTCGGGGTCGGTGCCGCGTTTAAGGTCGATGGTGATTTTGAGACCTTGCAGGTCGGTTTCGTTGCGGATGTCGTTAATCTCGCGCACCTTGCCTGCCTTTGCCAGCTCCGCAACCTTGGAAATAATCGCCTCGATGCTGGTAGAATACGGAATCTCGGTCACGTCAATGCAGTTATTTGCCTTGTCGTAGGAATACACGGCACGCACCTTGACACTGCCGCGACCCGTTTCGTAAATCTTCGCTAATAAATCGCGGTCATAGATAAGCAGACCGCCGCCGGGGAAATCGGGGCCTTTCAGCGTGGACAGAATATCGTGCTGGGGGTCCTTCATCAACGCGATGGTGGTTTCGCAAACCTCTTGCAGATTGAACGAGCAGATATTGCTCGCCATACCAACCGCAATACCGAGGTTATTGTTAACCAAAATCGACGGGAAGGTCACGGGCAACAGGGACGGCTCCTTCATCGTTGCATCGTAGTTATCGACAAAATCCACCGTGTCCTTGTCAATGTCGCGGAACAATTCCTCCGCAATGGGTGCCAGCTTTGCCTCAGTATAACGCGAAGCGGCACATTCCATATCGGTAGAGTAGGCTTTACCGAAGTTACCCTTGGACTCAACGTACGGGTGGAGAAGTGCCTCATTACCGCGCGACAAACGCACCATCGTATCGTAGATTGCCGCATCGCCGTGCGGATTGAGCTTCATCGTCTGACCAGCGATGTTGGCGGATTTAATAAGATTACCTTTGAGCAAGCCCATCTTGTACATCGTATACAGCAGCTTGCGATGCGAGGGCTTAAAGCCGTCAATCTCGGGAATGGCGCGCGACATAATCACGCTCATCGCATAAGGCATATAGTTTTCGCGCAGGGTATCGGTGATAATCTGATGCTCTACCTCGCCTGCTCCCGTGATATGCGCGTTGGAGGGCAGACCCTTGACCTTTTTCTCGGGCTCTTTTTTGCTTTTTTTACCAGCCATTTGTCTTCCCCTCCTTTATTCAAGATCCAACATATCGAGATATTCCGCACCGTGTTCCGCGATGATGCGCTTACGGCCGTCGAGGTCGTCACCCAGCAAAACGTCAAACACGTGCGCGGTCTCCTCCACGTCAGTCGGCGTGACCTTCACCAGACGGCGCGTGGCAGGATTCATCGTGGTCAGCGACATCATCTCAGGCTCGTTTTCACCAAGTCCCTTGGAGCGCTGGATGGTGTATTTCTGACCGTCAATACCCTCTAAAATGGCCGCCTTTTCACGGTCATTATAAGCAAAATAAGTGTCCGTTTTGGTGTTGATTTCGTACAGCGGCGTTTCCGCGATGTAAACGTACCCTTTTTCAATGAGCGTGGGTGTCAATCGGTACAGCATCGCCAGCACCAGCGTGCGAATCTGGAAGCCGTCCACGTCCGCATCGGTACAGATGATAATTTTACTGAAACGCAACAGCGATAGGTCAAAGGTCGCCAGATTCTTATTGGATTTGGAACGCACCTCGACACCACAGCCCATAATTTTGAGGAGGTTGACGATAATCTCGCTTTTGAAAATTTTATCAAACTCCGCCTTTAAGCAGTTGAGAATCTTACCGCGAATCGGGATGATTGCCTGAAACTCGGAATCGCGCGCCTGCACGCACGCGCCCATAGCGGATTTACCCTCCACGATGAACAGCTCGCGCTCGTTGACGTCGCGGCTGCGGCAATCCACAAAGCCCGGCACGCGAGATGCCAAATCATTGCTCGATTGCAGGGTCTTTTTGAGGTTGAGGCGCGTGGTCTCCGCCTTCTCGCGGCTACGTTTGTTGACCAGCACCTGATCGCACAGGCGGTCGGCATCCATCTTGTTCTCGATGAAATACACTTCCAAGCTGTGGCGCAGGAACTCGGTCATCGCCTCTTGGATGAACTTGTTGTTGATTGCCTTCTTGGTCTGGTTCTCGTACGAGGTCTGCGTCGAGAAGGAGGACGACACCAGCACTAAGCAATCCTGAATGTCTTGGAAGGTGATCTTAGACTCGTTTTTGAGGTATTTGCCGTTCTTTTTGAGGTAGGCATCCACTTGCGACACAAACGCACTCTTGACCGCCTTATCGGGTGAGCCGCCGTGTTCCAGCCAACTGGAATTGTGGTAGTATTCCAGCAGATTGACCTTGTTGGACACGCACATCGCGACGTTGAGCTTGACCTTATATTCGGGCTTGTCCTCACGGTCACGGCCCACACGCTCCGCCGACCAGCTTTGCACAGCGGTCATCGACTCCTCGCCGGCGACCTCTTTGACATAATCCGCGATACCGTTTTCGTAACGATAATCCTTCACGTCAAAGCTCGCCCCGTGCTGGTCGCGGAAATGGAACAGCAGGCCGGGGTTGACGATCGCCTGACGGCGGAGAATATCGTCAAAATACTCAATGGGTGCGGCGATATCGGTAAACACCTGAATATCGGGCTTAAAGCGGATACGGGTACCCGTATCCTTTTTGGCATAAGGCTCTTTTTTGAGGCCGCCGACGTTCTCGCCGTGCTCAAAATGCAGGGTGTACACAAATCCGTCGCGCTTGACCTCAACGTCCATATATTCCGATGCATATTGCGTGGCACACGCGCCGAGACCATTAAGGCCCAGCGTGTAATCCTCGGTATCATACTTACCACCTGCGTACAATTCGCAGAAAATCAGTTCCCAGTTGAAGCGCTGCTCCTTCTGGTTAAAATCCACGGGCACGCCGCGGCCGAAATCCTGCACCTCGATGGAGTGGTCGGCGTAACGGGTGATAACGATCTTATTTCCGTAGCCTGCACGCGCCTCATCAACCGAGTTGGAGAGAATCTCAAATATCGCGTGTTCACAGCCCTCCAAGCCGTCCGAACCAAACATAACGCCGGGGCGCTTGCGCACACGGTCAGCGCCTTTAAGCGCTGTGATACTCTCGTTTGTATAGGCAGTCTTTTTCGTTGCCATGTAAAGCATCATCCTTTACTAGATACAGTATTACAATTCATTATTGTAACCTATATCTTGGGTTTTTGTCAAGATAAATAACCCTTAAAAAAGTTTAAGCCCCGAAAGCTTGGTTTTCCTTCCTTTTTCACTTATTCTTCGACTGCTTCAATCGCGGCTTCGTCCGCCTCTTCGATGATAAAGTCATCGTCCAGCTCGTAGTCGAAATCCGCCTCTTCCTCGTACCACGCTTTCTTTTTCGCGCGAGCGCGCAGGGCGAGGACAACGATGGTGGTCACCGCAGCAATCGCCGCAGCGACGGCGGCAATAATGATCCATTTAGCCGTTTTGCTTTTCATATTCCTTCTCCTCCTAAATAAGAATTAGGTCCGTAAATAGTATACTATAAATGGCGAATATTGTCAAGCACTCAGGCAAAAACAGCGGCCGTCCACAAGGAACGACCGCTGATTGTGTTATTGAGCCTCGTCTTGCTCCGCGGCAGCGGTACCCTCCATAATCGCTTTGAAGGTGTCACCATCCATCTTTTCATCCTCGATCAAGCGCTTTGCAACCTCGTGCAGTTTATCCATATGCTCTTGGAGCTTTGCTTGCGTTGCCGCATATCCCTCGGAAAGCAACCGATAGACCTCTTCGTCAATCTTTGCAGCAATCTCCTCGGAGTAGTTGCGCGTATGACCGAGGTCACGTCCCAAGAACACCTCGTTGGCATCCGAGGAACCGTACACGATCGGGCCGAGCTTATCGCTCATACCGTATTTTGTTACCATCTTACGGGCAATCTCGGTCGCGCGTTCGATGTCGTTGGAAGCACCCGTGGAGATATCTTCCAACGTCAGCGCCTCCGCCACACGGCCACCCAACAGCACCTGAATATCTTCAAGCATCTCACCGCGGCACTTATAGGAACGGTCCTCCTGCGGTAGACTCATCGTGTAGCCGCCTGCCATTCCACGCGGAATGACGGAAATCTGATGCACGGGATCTTGTGTGGGACAGAAATACGTCACCACCGCGTGACCTGCCTCGTGATACGCGGTCAAGCGCTTTTCCTTCTCCGTCATAACGTGACTGCGCTTTTCGGTACCGACGACCACCTTGACGGTAGCTTCCTCGATCTCCGCCATCGTGATGGCGCGCAGACCGCGACGGGCAGCGAGCAACGCCGCCTCGTTGAGCAGGTTCTCCAAATCCGCTCCCGTAAAGCCGGCGGTGGACTTGGCAATCACCGTCAAGTCCACATCGGGCGCTAACGGCTTACCCTTGGCGTGAACTTTGAGGATATCGGCACGTCCCTGCAAGTCAGGGGTGTTGACCACAACCTGACGGTCAAAACGACCGGGGCGCATCAGCGCGTGGTCGAGAATGTCGGGACGATTGGTCGCAGCAATCATAATAATGCCCTCATTCGCACCGAAGCCGTCCATTTCCACCAGCAACTGGTTAGGCGTCTGCTCACGCTCATCGTGACCGCCGCCGAGGCCTGCGCCGCGCTGACGGCCGACCGCGTCAATCTCATCAATGAAGATGATGCAAGGAGCATTTTTCTTCGCTTGGTCAAACAAATCACGCACACGGGAAGCACCGACACCGACGTACATCTCCACGAAATCCGAACCGGACATCGAGAAGAACGGCACTCCTGCCTCGCCGGCTACTGCACGGGCAAGCAACGTCTTGCCGGTACCGGGAGGGCCGACAAGCAATACGCCCTTGGGGACACGCGCGCCAAGCTCGGTGAAGCGTGCAGGGGCTTTGAGGAATTCCACAATCTCCTGCAATTCCTCCTTCTCCTCGTTGGCTCCTGCCACATCGTCAAAGGTGGTCTTGCGCTTATCGTCCTGCGCCTGCTTGATCTTCGCCTTACCGAAGCCCATGATTTTGCCGCCGCCCTCGATGGAGTTCATCGAACGCC
>JAZOCH010000075.1:0-2757 GCA_045596425.1 Acutalibacteraceae bacterium
CGGTCGGGATTTTGCTTGCGCGGCTGAACACCGCGCATTTCGCTGATGCGAAACCGCAAAACCCGCACGGTTCAAACCGAGCACTGTCGCTAAAAAGTCGTACACCCGTAAGGGTGTAGGACTTTTTTGGTGGACAATAACGGACTCGAACCGCTGACCCTCCGCACGTCAAGCGGATGCTCTACCAGCTGAGCTAATTGTCCATATATTTTTGGAACAAGCAAGATTATAGCCTAAACAAGCGCGATTGTCAAGAGGTAAATCACAAAAAAATCGTCTTTTTCGGCTTTTTGTGCGGCGCGATGGTGAAAATGACGGTTTTTTCTTTGAAAAATGTGAAAAACACGCGTGTGCTTTGCCAAATGCACAATTTTTGAAAATATTTTGCAAGAAAGTAAAATAAAACTTGCAAAATTACGCATACTGTATTATAATAGGGGGCAAGTTCGGAGAGAGAGGAAGACTCGGGTATGATGAATGCGAATGAGCGGCTTGCGGCGATGCCGCGTGCGCAGCTGGAAGAGAAGCTGGCGAGCCTGCGTGCCGCGTATGATGCGTATAAGGCGCAGGGACTTAAATTGGATATGTCTCGCGGTAAGCCGGGAGCAGATCAGCTGGATCTGTCGATGGATATGCTCACCTGCGTTCAGGACTACACCGCCGCAGACGGTTTGGATACCCGTAACTACGGTCTGGTTGACGGTCTGCCCGAGACGAAGGCGCTGTTTGCCGATATTCTGCATATGGATGCGGCGAACGTGATCGTCGGCGGTAATTCCAGCCTCAATATGATGTTTGATTACATCGCCCAGGCGTACGGCAGCGGTCTGTGTGGACACGCGCCGTGGAGCACGCAGGGGGAGATTAAGTTTCTGTGCCCTGCACCGGGGTATGACCGCCATTTTGCGGTGACGAATCATTTCGGTATCACCCTCATTCCCGTGGCAATGACCGCCGAGGGCCCCGATATGGATGCGGTGGAGGAGCTGATTCAAAATGCCTCCGTCAAGGGTATGTGGTGCGTGCCGATGTACTCCAATCCCGACGGCATCACCTATTCGGATGCGACGGTGCGCCGCATTGCGGCAATGAAGCCTGCGGCGAAGGATTTCCGCGTGATGTGGGACAATGCTTACTGCCTGCATCATATCGCCGAGGAAGGGGACGTCCTGCTTGACCTGTATCCCGAACTGGTAAAGAACGGCAACGAGGATATGGCGGTGATGTTCACCTCCACCTCCAAAATCAGCTTCCCCGGTGCCGGCGTGGCGGCGTTGGCGGCATCGCCTGCGAACGTCGCGGACATTAAGCGCCGTATGATGGTGCAGACCATCGGCTACGATAAGATGAATATGCTGCGCCACGTACGCTATTTCAAGGATATCGACGGCATCAAGGCGCATATGAAGCGCCACGCCGCGGTTATGCGGCCGAAGTTTGCGGCAGTCACCGAGGCGCTCGAACGGCATCTCGCCGGTACGGGTGCGGCAACGTGGCACAATCCGAAAGGCGGCTATTTCGTCAGCGTTAACCTGATGGCCGGTTGTGCCAAGCGCACGATCGAACTCCTTGCCGCGGCAGGCGTTAATATGACTCCTGCCGGTGCAACCTTCCCCTACGGCGACGATCCGCAGGACAGCAATCTGCGCATTGCTCCCTCGTACCCCACGGTGGAGGAGCTGAAAGTTGCGATGGAGCTGTTCTGTATCTGCGCACAGATTGCTTGCGCAGAGAAATGTCTGGCGTAAAACTAAATCATCTTCGACTCCTCATCCGTCGGATGGGGAGTTTTGTTTATACCGTAAGAATTTCCCTGAGAAAACACGGGATTTTCATTGACTTTTGCGCGCGTTTTTTGTATAATGTAGAATAATGCGGCAGCGTATCTGCCGAAATAGCAAACAGGAGGTCAAATCACATGAAGCGTACACCGAAATGGTCATTCTTCATCGTGGCGATCCTCATCGCAGTGCTGTCCTTCACCGCTTTGTTCGGTGTGTACACGCGCTACGGTGACCGTGTCGATACCGTTATCCGCGGCGTGGACGGCATTCGCTGGGGTATCGATATCCGCGGCGGTGTGGATGTCACGTTCGGACCTGTCGATGAGAAGATTGAGGTTACCGCCACGCAGTTGGAGGGTGTCAAGACTATCATCGAGCAGCGTCTTATCAGCAAAAACGTAACCGACTACGAGGCCTATACGGACCCTGCCAATAAGCAGGTCATCGTCCGTTTCCCGTGGGCGAGCACGACCGAGACGCCCGAGGAGGCGGTCAAGGAGATCGGTCAGACCGCGATGCTGTCGTTCCACATCGGCGATGCGACCGATGATAAGGGCAAGCCGACGGGAGCCTTGGTGCTCGACGGTGACGATATCGAATCGGCGGAAGCCGGTCAAATGGAAGGCGAGAACGGTCAGCTGCAATATATTGTTCAACTCAAACTGAAAGACTCCGGCAAGAAGGCTTTCTCCGATGCGACCAAGCAGCAGGCAGGAAAGGGCACCATTTCCATTTGGTTGGATGATGAGATGATTTCTAACCCGTCGGTTAAGAACCATATTGCTGCCAACGGCCAGGCGTACATCGATGGCATGGAATCCGTTGAGGCGGCAAAGGAGCTGGCGGCGCTGATTACTTCGGGTGCTTTGCCCTTCAAGATCGAGGCGAAGAGCCTTGGCTCCGTCTCCCCGACGATGGGTAGCAACGCACTCTTTGCGATGGGTATCGCGGCGGCGATTGCGATGGTGCTGGT
>JAZOCH010000076.1:0-2251 GCA_045596425.1 Acutalibacteraceae bacterium
CGAGGATAACGCCGAGCACGGCTTCGGTATGTATCTGGGTCAGAAGGCCGTCCGCGCTCGTCTGATCGAGCAGGTCAAGGAGATGGCGGCTTCCGATAAGGCTTCTGCTGAGTTCAAGGCGGCGGCCGAGGAGTACCTGAACACCGTCGACAACGGCGAGAAGAACACCGCCGCGACCAAGGCACTGATCGTCGAGCTGGAAAAGGCTGCTGCTGAAGGCTGCCCGACCGCTCCCGCGATCCTCGCTGAGAAGGATTACCTCGCGAAGAAGTCCGTATGGATCTTCGGCGGCGACGGCTGGGCATACGACATCGGCTTCGGCGGTCTGGACCACGTGCTGGCTTCCGGTGAGGATGTCAACGTGATGGTCTTCGACACCGAGGTGTACTCCAACACCGGCGGTCAGGCTTCTAAGGCTTCCAATATCGGTCAGGTGCCGCAGTTCGCTGCCGCCGGTAAGGCGATTGCCAAGAAGAGCCTCGCGGAGATCGCGATGAGCTACGGCTACATCTACGTTGCGCAGATCGCTATGGGTGCGGATATGAACCAGACCATCAAGGCGATTGCGGAGGCAGAGGCTTATCCGGGTCCGTCGCTGATCATCGGTTACTCTCCCTGCGAGATGCACTCTATCAAGGGTGGTATGGTCAACTGCCAGGCGGAGATGAAGAAGGCTGTGGATTGCGGCTACTGGAATATGTTCCGCTTTAACCCTGCGGCTAAGGCGGAGGGCAAGAACCCCTTCACCATGGACAGCAAGGAGCCCACGACCAGCTATCGTGACTTCATTCTGAATGAGGCGCGTTATTCTTCGCTGACTCGTTCCTTCCCGGATCGCGCGGATGCGCTGTTCGATAAGGCCGAGGAGACTGCCAAGGCTCGTTATGAGCATCTGGTGCGTCTGGGCGAGCTGTACGCGCAGAACGTCTGATAGCCTGATGGCTTAATCGGTATCCCTCCTGCTACGGCAGGAGGGATATTTTTTTTACAAAAAGGTCTGTTCAAATCGGTAAAAGTCGTGTATACTGATACAAGACTATGAAAAGGATCGATGATGTTTTGTTTATAGGGAACGTGGAAATTAAAGGACACGCCGCGCTCGCACCGATGGCAGGGGTTGCCGATCGGGCGTTTCGGCGGATGTGTATGGATTACGGCGCGGCGTTCGTCGTCGGGGAGATGGTCAGCGGAAAAGGCCTGACCTTCGGTGATCGTAAAAGCGCTGAATTGTTGGAGCTTGACGAGGATATTCGCCCAGCGGCGGTGCAGCTTTTCGGGGATGACCCTGCCATTTTAGCAAAGGCGGCGGTCATGACGATGGCGTATAAGCCGGATTGGATCGATATCAATATGGGGTGTCCGGCACCGAAAATCGCCGGAAATCACTGCGGCAGCGCGTTGATGCGTGAGCCGGAGCTGTGCCGCCGTATTGTGCAGGCGGTCAAGGATGCGGTGGATGTCCCCGTTACCGTGAAAATCCGTAAAGGTTATGCCAAGGATGAGGTGAACGCCGTTGAGGTTGCTCTGGCGTGCGAGGCGGGCGGAGCAGATGCGATCACCGTGCACGGACGTACGCGTGACCAGATGTATGCTCCTCCCGTCGATTGGGACATTATTCGTGAGGTGAAGCGGCACGTCAAGGTGCCCGTCATCGGCAACGGTGACGTGGTGGATGCCAAGTCAGCGGCGTCGATGCTGGAACAGACGGGATGCGATATGGTGATGGTTGGCCGCGGTGCGTTGGGAGCGCCTTGGGTGTTTGCGCAAATTGAAGCCTATCTTACGCACGAACGGGTTTTGCCGGAACCCACCATCACCAAGCGAATGGCGGATTTAATGCGGCAGGTCAAGCTCGCCGCAGAATATAAAGGTGAGCGTGTGGCGTTGCTTGAAGCGAGAAAACACGCGGCGTGGTATATGAGCGGTTTGCGCGGTGCGGCGGCGATGCGACGGGAGGCAGGACAAATCACGAACTTAGACGAACTTGCAGCGTTGTGCCTGCGCGTGATACAAACGGTGGAGGAGAATGGGGATGGACAATAAAACAATTGTATTGGCCTCTGCCTCTCCTCGCCGTCGGGAGATATTAACCCTTGGCGGTGTATCGTTTGAGGTTTGCCCCGCGGCGTACGAAAAAGCTCCGGAAAACCTTCAACCGGTGGATTTGGTACGCGAGCTTGCGCGCAGTAAGGCTACGCAGGTGGCATCGCAATACGCAAGTCGGAGGCCAACGGTCTTAGGAAGACAACCA
>JAZOCH010000077.1:0-2492 GCA_045596425.1 Acutalibacteraceae bacterium
GGTGAACTGCTCCCAGCCGATGGCCTTGTGACTGGTGGGCTGTCCCTCACGCACCGTCAGCACGGTGTTGAGCAGCAGCACGCCTTGCTTTGCCCAGTCGGTCAATTCCCCCGTCGGCGGTGTCGGCTTGCCGACGTCGGTCTGCAATTCCTTAAACATATTTTTGAGCGAGGGGGGCGGGGTCACCCCTGCCTGCACCGAGAAACACAGCCCGTGTGCCTGCCCTGCGCCGTGGTACGGGTCCTGCCCGATAATCACCACCTTGGTGTCCGCAAACGAGGTGTATTTGAGCGCGTTAAAAATATCGTGCATCGGCGGATACACGCGCTGTGTGGCATATTCCTGCTTTAATATCTGCCGCAGCTGCTGATAGTAGGGTTTGCTCCACTCATCCGCCAAAATATCGTCCCAATCGTTGCCGAGATGCACCATCTCGCCACCTCCTTATATATCCGTCCAGTGCAGTGACGGCGGCAGAGCCGTATCCTCCACCGACAGCACCGCCATACTCGCTACGGTATCGCCGTGAAAATAATCCTCCACACAAAGCGTGTCTGCGTACAAGCTTACGCTCAATCCGTACCCCTTAGAGATACCCATCACCTCGTGGAGCTGGTCCTTTTCGTCCGCATCGGCGGCGAGCACGCAATACCGCACGCGCCCGTCGTCGGTTTTGACCGTCAGTTTTTTGTTCATCCGCCGTCACGTTCCTTTCGTCCTCATTATACCAATATTTTCGCAGAAAAGCAACCGCTTTCGGGGGTACTTGAATCATCGTGAGGAATATGGTATACTGATTTAGTCAAAGGGACTGACCGAATCTTTTTCCCTGCCCGAACACATGGAAAGGACGAAGCGCTTGATGAAACCGATTTTATATATCGTGATACCGTGCTACAACGAGCAGGAGGTTTTGCCGATTACCGCGCCGCTGTTTTTGGAACAGCTGCAAATAATGCAGGCAAAGGACCTGATATCCCCCAAAAGCAAAATCCTGTTTGTCAACGACGGCAGTAAGGACAGCACGTGGGATATTATTAAACAGCTCGCGGCGGAAAACGATGCCTTTATCGGCATTTCACAAAGCCGCAATCGGGGACATCAGAACGCGGTTCTGGCAGGCTTGATGGAGGCAAAACCCTATTGCGACATCACCATTTCCATCGACTGTGACGGACAGGATGACCTTGGCGCGATGACCGAAATGGTGGAACACTATCTGGACGGCTCCGAGGTGGTCTACGGTGTTCGCAGCAAGCGCAAGACCGACACCTTCTTCAAACGTACCTCCGCAGAAGGCTTCTACAAATTGCTCCGCAGTATGGGTACCGAGGTGGTATTTAACCACGCGGATTATCGACTCATCAGCAGCCGCGTGCTGGACGAGCTGGCGGATTTTAAGGAAGTGAATCTGTTCCTGCGCGGAATGATTCCGCTGGTGGGCTTCAAAAGCTCCTGCGTTTACTACGAGCGGCACGAACGGCTTGCCGGCAAGAGCCATTACCCTCTGCGTAAGATGCTGGCGCTCTCTTTTGACGGGATCACCAGCTTATCCGTAAAGCCCATCAACATCATCGCCGGCATCGGTATCGGCTTCGGTATTCTCGGCTTTGCCGGTATGGTGTGGGCAATCATCACCGCCATCACGGGCAACAGCATCGTCGGATGGGCTTCCACCGTCAGCATCGTGTGCTTCCTCGGCGGTATCCAGTTGGTTTCCGTCGGCGTCATCGGCCAATATATCGGGAAGATGTATATGGAAACAAAACAGCGCCCTCGGTATATCATCAGCGAACGAACCTGGGAGCCTGTGGAGCGACAGTCCCACGCAAAAGACCTGCCGCCTTTCGGCGGATAACCGAGCAGCGGAGTGAATGTCACTCCGCTGCTCGGTTATATGCCTTGTCAATAGCGATCGGCCAAGCATCGGGTGATGCATTGGCGCAACCGCCATCCCAAATGATGGGCAAACGTTTCTGAGTCCTGCAAAAAATTAAAGCTGTCCACGCCCTTTTCCAAAGCGGCAATACAGGCGTACACGGTGTTCAAGGTCTGAATCTCCCTCGGCGCCCGTCGAACAAAGGCCGCCACAAACGGCAGGTAACTGAGCCGAAGCGTTTCTCGGGCTTGCTTATCCCCCTCGGCCTTTTGATGGGCGAGCGCTTTCTCCTCGACTCGCGTAAGCCGCGGTATGTCTTTGACTTTACTGAGAAAGTCCTCCACGCTGACAAAAATCACGAAACCCCTCCTTGTCCCTTGCGAAGTACCTATATTTATATACCACATTTCGCAGAGAAACACAATGAATCATCCGTAAAAATGCGGATTTTGAAAAAATATCTACCGTGGCCAACCATAGCAAAAGCGAGGTGAACTTCACCTCGCTTTCGCTTTTCTATACTCACTTGGAGAAAAGTTTGTCATTTTCTTAAATATCCGGCAAAAATAAAATGGATCCTCATACCCCACGGAATTGGATATTTCAAAAACAC
>JAZOCH010000078.1:0-6975 GCA_045596425.1 Acutalibacteraceae bacterium
CCGTCTGCACATCCGACATCCCTACCACCAACACGCCGTCGGTATACAGCTTGATGCCGAACGGTGTACCGCACACCGTCACCACGGGCGCATCCACCACCGACACCGTGACGTCCTTCAACGGAATAAGCCCGAAAAGGCGCAACGGCGCGCGATATTCCCCCACCGCCGCCTGCCCGTTCACCGCCGCGGTCTGCTCACTCGCCCCGACCGACACCGCCGCCGCGCGTACCGAAAACGGCTCACCGACCTGCACGATGTCACCCTTGGTCACCGTATACGTATCCGGCAACGCATACGTCGCATAACCGACGGCGCCCATCACGCCCGTACACAGCAAAAACACCGCGCTGTACAACGTCAAAAATGCTCTGCGCATTTGTTCTCCTCCTCACATTTTTTGTTTCAATACGTTGTTATTTTTCGCAATCAGCGGCGGTATAGCGTGGTAAAAAACGGCGTAAAAGCAAAAAAATCAGCCGCCACCTGCGGTGACGGCTGATTTGAACAATCGGAAAATATTAGAATTCGACCTTCATAGGATTCTTTTTAAGCGAAAGGCGATCCTCCACCAAGCGATAAATCGCGCGCAAGCGCTTCTCCTCGCGTTTGAGCAGCCACAGTGCCGCCGCAACAATCGCCAGAGCCACCAGAATAATCGGCAGTGCTTTTTTCATAGTTGATCGTCCTCCCTCAATGGATTTTACGTATTTATTATATGGCGAAAGTTGTCACATTGTCAACCAAAATCGCAAAATTCACAGGAAATTGATGCAAATTTTTCTTATGCGTTAATAATATGTTCACATCCGTTTGGTAAAATAAGGTGAAGTAGCGTAAGAAAGGATGCAACGTATGCTGCAACTAAACAATATTGTCAAAACCTACCTCAGCGGCGAAAACTCGCTGACCGCCCTGAAAGGCGTGGACGTGGCGTTCCGTCACAACGAGTTTGTGTCCATTCTCGGGCAATCCGGCTGTGGTAAGACCACCCTACTCAACATTATCGGCGGCCTTGACCAATGCACCGATGGTGACCTGATTATTAACGGTGTGTCAACCCGTCATTTTAAAGCGCGCGACTGGGACACCTACCGCAACCATACCATCGGCTTTGTGTTCCAGAGCTATAACCTCATCCCCCATCAATCCGTATTGCAGAACGTGGAATTGGCACTGACGTTGTCCGGCGTGAAGAAAGCGGAACGCCGCCGTCGCGCCAAGGAAGCGCTCGAACAGGTGGGATTGGGCGACCAGTTGCGCAAGCGCCCCGGTGAAATGTCGGGCGGACAGATGCAACGCGTGGCAATCGCCCGTGCGCTGGTCAACAACCCCGATATCATCCTCGCGGACGAACCGACGGGCGCACTGGATACCGAAACCAGTGTGCAGGTGATGGATATTCTGCGCGAGGTTGCCAAGGACCGTTTGGTGATTATGGTCACCCACAACCCCGAACTGGCGCAGGAATATTCCACCCGAATCATACGGATGCTGGACGGTAAGATCACGGGCGACTCCAACCCTCTGACCGAGGAAGAGATCGCCGCCGAGCAAGCCGCAGAAAAGATAAAAGCCGAGGAAGAACGCAAGAAAAAGCGTCCTTCGATGTCCTTCTTCACTTCCTTCGGGCTGTCACTCAAAAACCTCTTTACCAAAAAGGGACGCACCGCACTGACCAGCTTTGCCGGCAGTATCGGCATCATCGGCATCGCGCTCATCTATGCGGTATCGCAGGGTATGACCACCTATATCAATACTGTGCAGGAGGATACGCTATCTTCCTATCCGCTGACGTTGGAAGCAACACATACCGATATGGGTTCTTTGCTGATGACCTTTATGGGCAAGGCGGAATCCGCCGGCGACCATCCGATGGACGGGGTATATCAAAAAACGATGCTGTACGATATGGTCAACGCGCTTAACACCGCCGAGACCACCGAAAACGACCTTAAAGCGTTCAAAAAATATCTGGAACAACGCCTCGCCGAGAAATCCGACGACGAGAAAAACACGCTGGACCAGGCCATCAGCGGCGTGCAGTATACCTACGATATGAATTTGCTGGTATACACCGAAAGCGTTGACGGGACCATTATCCAATCCGACACGCAGGAGCTGTTGCAGGAACTGCTTATTGAGTATTTCGGGATGGATATGTCCTCGATGATGAGTATGGGCGAGACGTACGGTATGAACACCCAATTCGCCATCCCCGGTATGTCCTCGGCGGTGCTGTGGACCGAAATACTGTCCGCCAAGGACGGCAACCCCATCAACCCCTTACTGGAAAAACAATACGACCTCATTGACGGCTCTTGGCCCAACGAATTTAACGAGGTCGTGCTGGTCGTTGACGAGAACAACGAAATCGACGATATGACCTTGTACGCGCTCGGTCTTAAATCCAAAGAGGATATTGATGCGCTGGCGAATGCGGCACTCAACAAGGCCGAAACCGAGGTCACACAGGAGCATTGGAGCTTTGAAGAGATCCGCGCAATGGATTTCCGCGTGGTGTTTGCCGCGGATTGCTACATCTACGATGAGAAAAGCGGCCTTTACACCGACCTGCGCGAGTCGCAGGCAGGCATGAAATACCTCTACGACAAGGGCTTGGATATCAAAGTCTCGGGCATCATCCGCCCCAATCCCGATGCGACCTCTGCGATGCTGAACGGCACCATCGGCTATACCAATAAGCTGACCGAATATATCGTCGAGAACTCAAAGGATGCTCCTGCCATCAAGGCACAGCTTGCGGATACGTCCACCGATATTTTCACGGGGCTGCCCTTCCATGAGAACACCGGCAACCTTACCGACGAGCAGAAAAAGGCAGAATTCAAGAGCTATATTGACGGGCTAAACACCGACGGTAAAGCGGCGGCATATGTTAAAATCCTTTCCATCCCCTCCGCCGACGAGCTGGACGCGATGGTCGCGCAGGCGAAGGGTAACGCCAACCGTGAGCAGATTGAAACCACCATGGCACAGGTGCTTGCCACCCAGATGGGCATGAACCAAGACGAGATTGCCGGCTATCTTGCTTCCATGAGCGACGAAGACCTCGACAAGATGTACACCCAGCTCATCACCGAGCAGGTGAAAATGCAGTACGCTGCACAGGTCAAAGCGCAGATGGCGAATGTACCTGCCGCCCAGCTTGCCGCCATGCTCACCGCCGCGATGGAGACCTATACCGATGAGCAATTCGTCCTCTATCACGACGAGGTGCTGGAATTCTCCGAATCCACCTATGAGGATAACCTCACCGAGCTCGGCTTTGTCAATCTTGATGAACCCTCCTCCATCAACATCTACGCCTCCTCATTCGAGAACAAAGACATTGTTGAGGCCGCGATTGCCGACTATAACGCAACGGTTGACGAGCTGTCCGAGATCGCCTACACCGATTACGTAGGATTGATGATGTCCTCTATCACCACCATCATCAACGCCATCACCTACGTGCTTATCGCCTTTGTGGCTATCTCGCTGGTGGTGTCCTCCATTATGATCGGTGTCATCACCCTCATCTCGGTGCAGGAACGCACCAAGGAAATCGGCATCCTGCGTGCCATCGGCGCCTCCAAGCGCAACGTATCCAGTATGTTTAACGCCGAAACAATGATTATCGGCTTTACCTCAGGCTTACTCGGTGTGGGTATCACCTACCTGCTGTGTATCCCCATCAATCTGATTCTCAATTATGTGACGGGAATCCCCAACCTGCGCGCGTTTCTGCCGCTGAGTGTCGCCGCTTTGCTGGTTGCCATCAGTGTTCTGCTGACCCTCATCTCCGGTATCATTCCCTCGCGCAGTGCCGCCAAAAAAGACCCCGTTGTGGCATTGAGAACGGAATAAAAAGCAAAAAGAACGTCCGACAGCAGTTTCTGTCGGACGTTCTTTATTTAGATGCCATTTTCAGCCTATAATATACAACGATCGATCACCGTTCATTTGGTGCTTTTTCAAAATGGTATATCCATTAAAGTGATATCGTTTACTACCGCCGTCTTTTATTGTCTCCGTGAAGATCAGAGCGTTTTTCTCTAACCGCGCAGCATCCGCTACCAGTTCGTCAAAGGTCAAAGCACCGCTGTCAATGGCCTGTATGAGATCCATCGACTTGCCATCCACCGTTACGGTCGCACGGTCAATACCGCTATAATACACGTCATAGTCCAATTTCCACGCGGCTTTCGTGATCTTACGCGCCATTGGATCATCGTTTTTGACTACGGCCAACGGATATTTCGGCGATTCTTCGGCAATGCGTTCTTCTACCCCTTGTGTGAATCCTCCGGTATTCGGTGGGGAGAAAAACACCTCGCGACGGCTTTGATGTCCCGTAAAGGTCACCGTAAAATCCGCAAAACGCATCGTCGTTTGCGTATACGCCGTACCGTCCAGCAGTCCATCACCAAATATAACCTGTGCTTGTGAACCGTTTTCTTGGGCAATGTCCATCAGTTTACTACGCAACGTGTTCATATCCACTTTTCCGCTGTCAACAGCATCCGGAATATCTTGATATCCTTCATCCGTCTTCACCTGCACGCTGTCCACGTCCACGAAATACATAATATAATCCGTCTTCTTCGCCGTACGCCACGTGCTGACGCGAATCGGTTTGTTCTGCTTGCTTTGCGAAACAGTGATTTTCAGTAACGGTTCATCATCGTTCTTCTGCGACTCATTCAGTGTCATTATGGACAAATCCGTTGTGCCGATGTACAATGACTTATCGCCGGCTATCGAGTTCATTTTAAGAAAGGCGTAATTCGGATAGCGATACAGCTTACTGCCGCCGTCCTTGTATTCCACCAACGTAGCTTTCCCTGCAGCCGCATCGCGCTGTGCCTGCGTGAGCAAATATTCGGAAGATACCAGCCCGACGCGCAACGCTTGTTGCAGGTCCATCGTGATGCCGTCAACCGTAACATCCATTCCGTCCAACCCGTAATAATATATATCGTTAACCAAGGGGGTCTTGTTTTTCTGTGCGCTCGGCTTTGGCGTGAATGTGTAGGTCAGCGGCGAATGCTCGCCATCCACCAAGCGTATCGCGTACACAAAATTGATTTGTCCGGGGTAGCTTTCCGCGATTCTGCCGTCGTATACAACCTCAATCACATCCCCGATTGCCATATTCGGAACAGGTTCATCGCTCTGCACCCTCGTCGACACGCGACAAAGCCCACCGTTGACACTGACCAACGGACTTTTGCCAATCAAATTGTACACGGTAGATGTAAAGGTAACGGCATTGTCAGGCATCTGCGTAAGCACATCCACTGCCGAGGACACAGGCTCGTTAATTGGCTCTGTTGACGATGCAGGCGCACTTGTTGGCTCTGTCGACGGTGCTTTGAGCAAGGCAATCAGCACAATCGCCAACGCTATCAACACCGCCGCCGTTACCGCGATTATCGCTATCCATATCTTTCTTCCAAACATACACCATCCCTCCCTTTCATCAACAATACACCGCAAAAGATCATTCGGTCAACATTTTGTGTTATTTTACCATATTCTTCATTTTGATACAAGAAAAGAAAAAACGCACGTCTGTCGACGGTCGTTTTTGCTTGTTAGAGGGGTGTTTTGAGGAGGATAAAGTACTCAGCTTAACGAAAACACGCCGGTGCGGCTCCATTGTGTCCTCCTGAGCACGTATTTAGTATACCGAATAAATATGTCCACACTGTGAAGAAGAAATGAACAAACCGCAAGAAAAGTGTGAACAATACAAAATGAAAAAATTTTTCAAAAAAATCAAACAAATGTTTGCTTTTTTGAGAAAGGTATGGTATACTGGTGAAGGAAAACGAATGTTCGGGGGCTATCTCCTTGTTTTGGGCGCCCCAAACCGTTGACAGGAGGCTATTCTATGAAACCACTCAACGAAAAACAGCAAAAGGTACTGGCATTTGTTAAAGAGCGCTTACAGGACGATATTCCACCCTCGGTGCGTGAGATTTGCGATGCTACGGGTATTCGCTCAACATCCACCGTGCACGCCTATCTCAAACGCTTGGAGGATGAGGGATACATTTCCCGTCGCAGTGGGCTTAACCGCGCCATTCGCCTGCCCGGCGAGAGTGTCACCCGTGTGCCGCTGCTCGGCCGCGTGACCGCCGGTATGCCCATCCTCGCGGTGGAAGAGGTGGAGGACTACGTTCCTTTCTCAGGCGGCAGTCAATATCCCGCCGGTGAGCTGTTCGCTCTGCGCGTGACGGGCACCAGTATGATCAACGCCGGTATTCTCGACCGCGACGTGGTCATCGTGCGCCGCTGTAACACCGCGCAGAACGGCGATATTGTGGTGGCGCTCATCGGCGACGAGGCAACCGTGAAACGCATCTATGTGGAAAAGGATCATATCCGTCTGCAACCCGAGAACGATGCCTACGAGCCTATTATCGTCAAAGAGGTGACGGTGCTGGGCAAGGTCATCTCCTTGGTGCGCTATTTCTGATATGAATAAGCCACGCTATCTTATCAGCGCCTGCCTATGTGGACATCCCTGCCGCTATGACGGCGGCGCCTTTGACCTGCCGCATCTGCGACAGCTCGCTGACGATGGGATCGCTCTGCCCTTTTGCCCCGAATGTACCGGCGGCTTACCGACACCACGCACCCCTTGCGAGATCGTTTACGCGCCCGACGGTACGCATTCGGTCATTAGCCGCACAGGGGTGGATTGCACCGCCGAGTACCGACGTGGTGCCGAGGCCGCGCTTGCACGCTGTCGGGAACACGGGCTTATCGGCGCCATCCTAAAAGACGGTAGCCCAAGCTGCGGCGTGACACGCATCTATGACGGCACCCACACGGGACGTTGCATTGACGGACAAGGAGTTACCGCCGCGTTGCTGGCGGATAACGGCATTACCCTGTACACCGAGCTCAATCCACCGACAAAATAACCGATACAACAACAGGCGCGCACACCGAGCGGTGTGC
>JAZOCH010000079.1:0-2269 GCA_045596425.1 Acutalibacteraceae bacterium
GTTGCAAAAAGTGTTTTTGCGCCGATTTTTTTAACCGTATATTCAAGAACGGCGCGGGCTATGCTCATACCGTCAAAGGTTGAGGTTCCGCGACCAATCTCGTCAAACACAATCAGACTGTTCGCCGTGGCGTTACGTAAAATCGAGGCGACCTCACTCATTTCCACCATAAAGGTCGATTGCCCTGCCGCCAAATCGTCCGATGCACCGACACGTGTGAAGATGCTGTCAACAATACCGATCGCCGCGCTTTGTGCAGGAACGAAACAGCCAATCTGCGCCATCAGCACAATGAGCGCCGTTTGCCGCATATAGGTGGATTTACCCGCCATATTCGGTCCGGTAATCATGGCTACGCGATTATCCGCATTGTCTAACGCGGTATCATTCGGCACAAACGGGGTGTCGCTCAAAGATTCAACAACGGGATGCCGTCCGCCTTTTATGTCAATACAGCCACTGTTATTCACCTCAGGGCGACAATAGCTGTATCGCACAGCGACTTCGGCAAACGAATTTAGCACGTCCAGTTGTGCAACCGCTTCTGCCGTGCGCTGGATACGGTCAAGTTGAGCCGCCACCTTATTGCGCACGTCACAGAAAAGCTGATATTCCAACGCCACCGAACGGTCACGGGCGCCCAGCACACGTGCTTCCAGTTCTTTTAACTCTTGCGTGATATATCGTTCGGCATTCGCCAGCGTTTGCTTGCGGATATAGTGTTCAGGCACCTGCTCGGCATACATTCTGGAAACCTCAATATAGTAGCCAAACACACGGTTATAGCCAACCTTCAAGGTCTTAATACCCGTTTTTTCCTTTTCGGATGCTTCAATACGCGTAATGATTCCTTTGCCGTCGGTCATATCCGAGCAAAGCTCGTCCAATTCCGCGTGATAACCGCGACGAATCATACCGCCCTCGCGCACAGAAAAAGGAGGTTCATCCACGATAGCCGCGGAAATCAAGGCGCAGATATCATCCAACGGGTCGATGTGCGTGTTGATTCCTTTGAGCGCAGAACAGCCGCAGGAAGCCAGCGCCTCTTTGATAGGCGGCAAGCACTCCAACGTCTGTTGTAAAGAGCGCAGTTCACGCGCGTTGGCACTGCCGTAGACGATGCGCGTCATTATGCGCTCCAAATCGTACACTCCGGTCAGCAATTCGCGCAGCTCTCCGCGCAGAAGATGTCCACGCACCAGCTCCTCGACCGCATCCAAACGACGGGTGATGGTGGTGACGTTAATTAACGGCTGTTCGATCCAGCTGCGCATCAGCCGCTTACCCATCGCGGTACGGGTATGGTCAAGCACGCCCAATAACGAGCCGCGCTTCTCCTTAGAACGCATCGTTTCCAACAGTTCCAGATTGCGGCGCGCCGTCAAATCCAGTTTCATATACTGGGCATCGGAATAAAGCGTAGGCATAGCCATACGCTCCAAACCATTCATCTGCGTAGACAACAAATACTGCAACGCACAGCCAAGAGCGCACATCGCGGCAGGCTTATCCGCAAGCTGCAAGCTCTCGGACGTCACCGACTTATCCTCGGCGGCGTACTGTCGCAAGACCGCTTGCTCACACGCACTGAGCGCGCAAGTTTCCTCATCCAACACCTCGATCTCCCGACCGAGACGCTTAGACACAAATTCTTGTACCGCCGCATTGGAAGCAATGGGCAGATTGGCAATGATTTCGCTGGGATTAAAACGTCCAAGCTCGTTGCTGATACGCAAATCAAGGTCTTCGCCCGACAATTCGGTTAACTGTATCTCGCCCGTAGAGCAATCGCAAAAGCAAAGGCCACACGTCTTACCGTTCGCAGTCCCATACATTGCCGCCAGATAATTGTTGCGGCTTTCATCCAGCATACTGCCTTCAATAACCGTTCCCGGGGTAATAACACGAATAATATCGCGCTTAACTAAGCCCTTAGTCAGCGCAGGGTCCTCCACCTGCTCACAAATGGCAACCTTATACCCCTTGGCAACCAAACGGGCAACATAGGATTCATAGCTGTGAAACGGTACGCCACACATGGGTGCGCGTTCGTCAAGACCGCAATCGCGCCCCGTCAACGTGATTTCCAGTTCTTTGGATGCCAGCTTAGCATCGTCAAAGAACATCTCGTAGAAATCCCCTAAACGGAAAAATACGATTGCATCCTTGTTCTGCTCTTTAATTTGCAGATATTGCTTCATCATTGGAGTCATTTCAGCCATGATCCTTTGCCGTCCTTTACGTTAATTTGTATCCGTCAGTGGCAACC
>JAZOCH010000080.1:0-4806 GCA_045596425.1 Acutalibacteraceae bacterium
AAATCCGAAAACCCTTGAAAACAAAGGATTTTCGGAATTTCTGTGGCAGGGGCAGAAGGACTTGAACCCTCGGCACGCGGTTTTGGAGACCGCTGCTCTACCAACTGAGCTATACCCCTATATGAAAAGCGGACAATGTCCGCGTTATAAACTGGTGGGCCTTCAGGGACTCGAACCCGGGACTGACCGGTTATGAGCCGGCTACTCTAACCAACTGAGTTAAAGGCCCATTTCTCGGCTTCTCGCCGGTCACGAATAGTATTTTACCATAAAAAAGACGGTTGTCAAGTGCTTTTTTGCGGTATTACCGCAATTCTTATTATTCACCGTTCCCACGCCGCTGTAAACGGGACAAAAACGGCTCAAACATCACGCCATCCTGCAACGGCGTGTCCGCCTCGGCGGTAAATGCCGCTACCTCGCGCACAAATGCCGCCGCCTTCGCGGTAGCCTCGGTCAAGGTTTCGCCGTTAAGCAACCCTCCGCACAGCACCGACGAAAACACATCCCCCGTACCGGCGAAATTCTTGCCCACGCGAGCACTACGCACCACGTGCGGCTCCCCACCACGCTCAAACACCCAGTTTTCCAACTTCCCGTCCTCGGTATGCACGCCGGTGATCACCGCCGCCGCACAGCCGAGCGAAAGCAACGCTTCGCCGAGTGTATGTAAGCGCTTACAATCCGCGATACCTATCTCGTTTACCACCTGTTCATACGGGGTATCGGTCAGCAGGCAGGCTTCGGTCAGGTTGGGGGTGGTCACATCCGCCAGCGCCACCAAACGGCACATCTCGCGCACCAGTTCGGGCGTACAGCTTGCGTACAGACGCCCGTGGTCCGCCATTGCCGGATCCACCACGCACAAGGCGCCGCGCGCCTTATGCTCACGCATAAAAGGCGCCAACACCTCGACCTGCGCGGCATCCCCTAAAAAGCCGCTGAACACCGCACCAAAGGACAGACCGAGCTGTTCCCAATGCGCCAAAAACGCCCCCATATCGGGGGTGAAATCCCGCACCTGCGGATTCGGGTAGCCCGTGTGTGCCGATAAGAGCGCCGTCGGCATCGGGCAAACCTGATACCCCATAGAGGATAAAATCGGCATCGCAACGGTCAGCGAACAGCGCCCGAATCCGGACAAATCGTTGATCGCCGCAATCAGCGGTACGCGTGTCACCAACCGTCACTCCTTTTCTTATACTGTAAGAATTTCCGCACTCACGTGCGTTCGCCGATGCGGCGTTCCTCGCCTGCGGCAAGGCGCTTAATGTTCTCTGCGTGTTTCACCGCAATGACCGTCGCGACCGCCAAAGTCATCACCGTCGTAAATATCGCCATCGGCAAGGACAACTTATCCACCCAAACGTGCAAAATAAACACCAGCAACGGGCCGTAACCGATTGCCACGACCGACCCAAGCGAAACCAAGCGGCTGATAGCAACAATGGCGATAAACAGGATCAGGCACATCAGCGCCACACGCCAATCCGCTATCAAAAACATCCCGAGCGTTGCCAGCACGCCCTTGCCGCCGTGAAAACGGTAGAACACGGGCAACACGTGCCCGATAATGCAGCAAAAACCGCCGATATACCGCCCGATGAGCGTCAGCGTAGCGGCATCCAACGCCGTATCCGCCAAATGAAAATTCGCCAGCAGCCAGCCGCCGAACCACGCCGCCAGTATACTCTTGACCAAATCACCGAGGGTAGTCAGCACCGCCGGCACCGTGCCCTGCGAACGCAGAACGTTGGTGGCGCCTGCGTTACCGCTGCCAAACGCGCGAATATCCTTATGCACAAACCAACGGGTGATGAGAATCGCCCAGTTGACACTGCCGAGCAAGTAGCCCACCGCCGCAGCGATGAGCAATGCCGCCCAGCTATCCGTGAAAAACACTGCCATAAATCAAGTCCTCCGAACTACTTGGTACTCCTGTCCCCTTTTTCTCGAATGACAAAGCGCACCGGCGTTCCTTCCAAGCCAAACGTTTCTCTCAGCTGATTTTCCAAATAGCGCTGATACGAGAAATGGAACAGATCCGCCCGATTGACAAAAAACACAAACGTGGGCGGCTTAATGGACACCTGCGTCATATAGTAGATACGCAGGCGCTTACCCTTATCCGTCGGCGGCTGCACGCGTGCCGTTGCCAGCGCAAGCACGTCATTGAGCGTGCCCGTGGAAATGCGCATCGCGTTCTGCTCGCTGACGAATTTAATCAGCTCAAACAAGCGGTCAACGCGCTGTCCCGTCTTAGCCGACAGGAAAATAAAGGGCGCATACGGCATAAACGAGAAGTCGTTCATCAGCTTCTTACGCATCTGATCCATCGTCTTGTCGTCCTTTTCGACCGCATCCCACTTGTTAACGGCGATGATACACGCCTTGCCCTTTTCGTGCGCGATGCCGGCCACCTTGCTGTCCTGCTCAGTGAAGCCCTCGACGCCGTCGATCATAATCACGCACACGTCCGCGCGTTCAACCGCCATCTCGGCGCGCAGGACAGAGTATTTCTCCACCGCATCGTCCACGCGGCTCTTACGCCGCAGGCCGGCGGTGTCAATGAACACAAACTCGCCGTGGGAATTGCTGATACGTGTATCAATCGCATCGCGCGTGGTGCCGGCAATATTGGATACGATGCTGCGCTCTTCCCCTGCCACGCAGTTGATGAGCGAGGACTTGCCTGCGTTGGGGCGACCGATGACCGCCACGTGAATAATGTCGGGTTCTTCCTCGTTGTCATCGTTGTCGGGCAGATACTCATACACCGCATCCAGCAGGTCGCCCGTACCCATTCCGTGTACCGAGGACACCGCAATCGGGTCTCCCAATCCAAGGTTATAGAACTCGTAAAACTCCACCGGCGGTGTGCCGGGGGTGTCGCATTTATTGACACACAGCACGATGGGCTTGCCGCTCTTTTGCAGCATTGCCGCCACGTCCTGATCGTTGGCGGTCACGCCCGTGCGCAGGTCGGTCACCAAAATAATGACATCCGCCTGCTCGATGGCAAGCTGTGCCTGACGGCGCATCTGCGACAAAATCACGTCGTCACTCTTCGGCTCGATACCGCCTGTGTCCGCCAGCATAAACGTGCGTCCGCGCCATTCGCAATCCGCAAAAATGCGGTCACGCGTGACACCGGGGGTGTCCTGCACAATGGACAGCCGCTGTCCGATAAGTTTATTAAATAAGGTGGATTTGCCCACGTTCGGGCGACCAACCACCGCCACAACCGGTTTTGCCATGGCTGTCCTCTCCTTTTACTCTATTATTCCACGTTCATCAAGGCGGCAAACAACGTTGCGCCGTCGGTTTCGGGAAGAATTTCCACCACCGTGTTCAGTTCACGCGCCACCTGCTCCACCGTCACGTCGTCGAGGAAGCAATCCCCCTCCTGCCGCAGCATATTGGCAGGGATGAGCAGACGGTCCATCGGCGTGTTTTTTAACTGATTTATGAGGTCGCCACCCGTTACCAGTCCCGACACGGTGATTTTATCCCCGAAAAAGTCGTTGGTGATTGCCACAACCTCGGCGTTCAAGGTCGGGTGCTTGGTTTGCGCCTCCGCAACCAATTCCCGAATAAACGGTGCCGCCGCCACACCACTCGCCAGCACGGTGCGTGCGGCATCGGGCGCACCCTCCCATGCGCAAAGCTCCTCGCGGAAGCCCTCACGTAACAGCGCAATCATACCCACGCCGTTTTCCAGCTGCGGATATTCCTCATAGAAATCGCTGTCGGGTATCGGCATTTCGGCACGAATAAACCACTCATCCGAGGGGTAAAACACACGACTGCCCGTTTCTTTGAGCAGTTTGTCGCCCATCGCGGTCATCCGACGGATAACGTCCCTTGCTTCCTCCTTGGTAAAGGGGCGAATCGGCGTCAATCCATCGCGGTATTTGGTCAAGCCAACGGGCACCGCCGCCACACTGCGCACTTGCGGCGCGTACGCCGCCAAATCTTCCAGCGAGCGTTGCAATTCCTCGCCGTCGTTATATTCGGGAACCAGCACAAGCTGGCACTGAATGGTCAGTCCAGCCTCGACAAATCGGCGCAAAATATCCAGACAATCTCCGGCAAAGCGGTTGTTCATCATCCGACAACGCAGGTCGGGATTGGTAGTGTGCACCGAGATGTTAATCGGGCTGATATGCATCTCTATGATACGGGAAATCTCGTGTTCTGTCAAGTTGGTGAGGGTAATGTAATTGCCGAATAAAAAGGACAAACGACTGTCGTCATCCTTGAAATACAGGCTTTCGCGCATCCCCGACGGCAATTGGTCGATAAAGCAGAAAATGCAGTTGTTGCGGCAGGAGCGCTGCTTGTCCATCAGGTAGGTGTCGAACTCTAAACCAATCTCCTCAAACTCCGCCTTGCGCAAACGCACACACTTGCGCTTGCCGTCGCGTTCAATAATCAGTTTGAGCTTTGTGTCCGGCATATAAAACCGATAATCCAGTACGTCCTCAATCGCGCGACCGTTGATGGAGACCAGCGTATCCCCTGCCTTAATGCGCGCACGCGCCGCAGGACTGTTCGTCGCCACCGAAGCGATGGTTACGGCCATACCATTCCCCTCCTTTCCTTGTTCTATGTAATACGCGCACGCGCGTAAAAAACAAAGGGCAGATCGCACCACAAACGACCGACGTCGTAATCCGCCCTTAAATAAAAATAGAGAAGGATTGCTCCTCCTCTACTTTCAAGTTCCTCACAAGGTGTCGGTGACAATTACTCGCCAACCTTGACGATCTGCTTGCCATCGTAGTAGCCGCAGTTGCCACACAG
>JAZOCH010000081.1:0-4534 GCA_045596425.1 Acutalibacteraceae bacterium
CACCAGATTGGTTAGAGAAATACCCCGATGATATTCGCGTTTTCCTCACGGTGCGCCCCGGAATCACCAGTTACAGTCAGGCGTACTACCGTAACGGTGCCGACGGTGAAGCGAAGATGCAACACGACGCCTACTACGCCACCCATTGCACCTTTTGGATGGATATAAAAGTTTTCTTCAAAACCATTGCGGTGGTGCTTACCCACGAAAACACCTACAAGGATACCGAAAACGAGCAGGATGCCCTGCAAGAAGCGGAGAAGATTAAACAATAAACGAAACGAGGGCGGCTGATATGGCGGTAAAAGAATATGGCTACGAATATGACGCCGCACGCGACGACGCTTTGTGGAATGAAACGGTGGGGCAAGTCACCACCGGCAAATGGTGGGATGCCTTGTGTCTGCGCAGCGGTCGGGACACGCTTAAAGCCATCGCACGGGAATATGCCCCCACGGTGGTGCTGATGCCGGCGCTCGCCTGCGATTCAATGGTGCACCCCTTTACGCAATACGGTCACGAAGTGCGATATTACCGCTTGACGGCGGATTATGCCATTGACCTTGGCCATTTGCGCACACGGATT
This sequence comes from Acutalibacteraceae bacterium, assembly GCA_045596425.1. Taxonomy (GTDB): domain Bacteria; phylum Bacillota; class Clostridia; order Oscillospirales; family Acutalibacteraceae; genus UBA5905. The sequence goes on from JAZOCH010000081.1 coordinate 587, forward strand.
CCGCACACAGACGCGCCGTGTCTGCTTCTGTATATGGACTATTTCGGTAATCACGCCATTGATGATGACTCGTTGAACAGCTTACGTGCAAACCATCCGCAACTGCGTTTTATCGAAGACCGCACGCACGACCTGTTGAGCGACAATCGCCGCCGTTTTCTCCCCGATTATCGGATGGCCAGCCTGCGCAAATGGGCGAACATCCCCGATGGTGGTCTGCTGTGGGCGTACCGCCCGTTGACAAACACCACGTTCGGGGAGGATACCACTTTTACAGAGCAACGACTCACGGCGCAAACGATGCGCCACGCCTTCCTGCAAAACGGTGATAACGCGCTTAAAACCACCTTTCGGCAGATGTTTTCTCATGTATCCGATATACTCGACGAGGATGCGATGCCATCGCGTATGTCTGCTTACGCCTACGCGCTTGTCGGCAAAACGGACCGGGATGCCATCCGCCGACAGCGCACAGAAAACGCCGAAGTGCTGACCGCTATTCTGCGCGACAACCCGTACGTGCGGCTTGTTCAACCCAACGCCGATAACAGCGCGCTGTACGTGCCGTTTATCGTCCCGAAACGCAACGAGGTGCAAGCACAGTTATCCCCGATGGGGATTTTTAACACCGTTATTTGGCCGTTGAACGACGAGCAAAAGGCGATCTGCCCCGTTGCCAAACTAACCGAAGAAAGTATGCTGGCCGCCCCCTGCGACCAACGATATACCGCCGCGGATATGTCCTTCATCGGACAACACATCGACAATGTCATCCGCGCAACCTGCCGCTGAGGAGGACTCGATGAAAAAACGTATAATGATTCTCGGCGCGAGTATTTTACAGCTTCCTGCCATTCGCAAAGCAAAGGAGATGGGCTTGGAAGTCGTTGCGGTGGATATGAATCCCGAAGCTATCGGCTTTGCCGAGGCAGACATTCATCTTGTTATCAGTACCATCGACATTCCCAAGGTCGTCGAGGCGGCGAAAGAGTACCGCGTTGACGGGGTGATGACGCTGGCAAGCGATATGCCGATGCGCACCGTTGCCGCTGTGGCGAAGGAACTGGGACTTGTCGGCATCGATGCCGATACCGCCGTTAAAGCAACCAATAAAGCGATTATGCGGCAGGCGTTGCACGAACACGGCGTACCCGTGCCGCGGTTCTTCAAGGTCGCTGACCATACCGAATATCGGCAAGCTGTTGCACAGTTCACCGTGCCGTTCATTGTCAAGCCGGCGGATAATTCGGGCAGTCGTGGCATCTATTTGGTCAACAATCCCACCGATGACACCGAAATCGAGGCGGCGTACACGCATTGCCGTCCGCACTCGCGCGGCGGTGACGTCGTGGTGGAGGAATATATGCGCGGTCCCGAGGTCAGCGTGGAAACCTTGACGGTAGACGGCTCTTGTCACGTCATTCAGATTACGGACAAGCTCACGACGGGCGCACCGCACTTTGTCGAGATGGGGCATTCTCAGCCGACCAGTCTGCCTGTCGACGTTGCCGAGCGCATCCGCGAGGTGGCTATTGCCGCCAACAAGGCCATCGGCATCCAAAGCGGCCCCTCCCATACCGAGATCATCGTCACTGAGGAAGGGCCAAAGATCGTGGAGCTGGGTGCCCGTTTGGGCGGCGACTGCATCACCACGCATCTGGTGCCGCTGTCCACCGGCATCGATATGGTGGAGAGTTGCATCCGCATCGCACTGGGCGAGAAACCCGATATTACGCCCAAATGCCAAAAAGGCTCTGCCATCCGCTATTTTCCGCAGACCGCAGGCACCATCCGTGCCATCAACGGCATCGGCGATGCTGAGAAGATTGACGGCGTTCAACAAATCAGCGTTGTGCACGGTGTCGGCGAGACGGTTACCGCCATCACCGACAGTGCCTCCCGTATGGGCTTTGTCATCGCACAAAGCGCCGATGCGAAACGCGCCGTTGCCGTCTGCGACGAAGCGCTGGCACGCATCGGCGTGGATATCCAATAAGTGTCGGAGTGAAACGTATGAAAATACTCATTGCAACACCGATTTTATACGACCCCACCAGCCCGTTTAATCATCTGTTACGGGATATTCTGCAAGGATTGCTGGATGCAGGACACGAGGTAACGCGCATCGTCGCCACCGAAAGCGCCGATGATACTTCCTACACGATGGGGCTTGACGGCATCCGCTACATACCGATGCTGCGTAAAAGAAGTGAAAAGGCGAATATTATCCAGCGGTATCTCAGCGACACCCTCACCGCCCTGCGTATGGCAAAGGCAATCAAAAAAGCGGATGCCGACATTCTCTTTGAGGACGTTTGCTACTCTTCGTTCTGGTGTGTGCGCGTAGCAAAGAAGAAGCGGATGCGCGTCGTGTCGATGTTGCAGGACGTATGGCCCGACAATGCCGTGCAAAGCAGACTCATCTCCGGCAACTCGCTCGTCTACCGCTATTTCGAATTCTGGCAGCGCAGAGTGTACACTCTCTCCGACCGCCTCATCTGCATTTCCGACGACATTAAGGCGTTTATCGCGCAAAAGGGCGTCTCCCCTGACAAAATTGACGTTATCTACAACTGGGGTTATGACGACGAACCCGTGAACATCCCACGCGTGGAAAATGCGTTTCTCAAAAAATACACGCTTGATTCGCAAAAGTTCTATGCTATCTACGCCGGCAACATTGGCCGTATGCAGAATGTCGAACTAATCATCGCCGCCGCCGCACATCTGCGCGAGCGAGAGGACATCCGCTTTCTCATCATCGGCGACGGTGTCAAGGCGGACGACATTCGCGCCGCTTCCGCCGACCTGCCGAACGTTACGATGCTCCCCTTACAGCCGAGCGAGCTGGCAACCGCCATCTATTCCGCGGCAGATGTCAACCTCATTCCGCTCGTCGAGGGTGGTGTCAAGACCGCCCTACCGAGCAAAACAGGGGTGGTGCTGTCCTGCGGTCGCCCTGCCGTCTTCTGTTTCGGGGACAACTCGGCTTTTGGCGATGCCGTTACCGCGTACGGCGCCGGTATGACGGTGTCCGCCACCGACCCCACGCCGCTAGCCGAGGCAATTGCTGATTTAGCGGCGCGTGAAAGCAACGAACCCTGCGACGGCGCAACCGCACTGTTTTGTGACCGTTTCACGCGCAGTGTGAACGTAAAACGATATGAGGAGTGTATTACCAACAATGTCGAAACTTCTGGTAACGGTTGACCATCAGTTTGTCCGCACGCCCGACGGCAAGGTATGGGTCAAGACCATCTACGGACACGATTTCTGGCAGCGCTATCTCAGCGTGTTTGATCAGGTTCGTGTCGCCGCCCGTGTGCGCGACGAGGACAGCGTATCCGAGGATATGCTGCTGTCGGGCGGCTTTGACGACAAGGTGGAATTCTTTCCCCTTCCGCAATATCGCGGACCGAAGGAGTTTGTCCTGCGCTACCGTGATATTCAAAGGCGTGTAGCAGGCGTTGCCGACGGCTGCGATGCGGCGCTGTTCCGCATTCCCAGTCCCATCGCCAATCTGGTGAAAAAGCAGGCAGTCAAGGCAGGGCTTCCGTGGGCGACCGAGATCGTCAACGACCCGTGGGACAATTTCGCCCCCGGCACGTTCAAGAGCCTGTTCCGCCCTGTGTATCGCCTGCATTTCACCCATCAGGTTCGTTCCTATGCGAAGAAGGCGAACGGCGCGTCGTATGTGACGCAATTCGCCCTGCAGAAGAATTATCCCGCCTACGCGCGGCTCCACGGCGAATCCGCCGAGCATTTCGAGAGTTACTATTCTTCCATCATTCTGAAAGACAGCTATTTCTGGCGCGAGCGGCAGTTTACCTCCAACAAGGACATCTTTACCATCGCGCACATCAACAGCTGCATCACCGACTATTCCAAAGGCCACGACGTGGTCGTTCGCACAGCCAAAAGGCTGCTCGACAACGGGTTGAACGTGCA
>JAZOCH010000082.1:0-2283 GCA_045596425.1 Acutalibacteraceae bacterium
AGCGGTGCCGTCCTTGATCTGGCTCATTACGTAGTTGGCGTTGGCAATGCCGCTGGCGACCGCGACCTTGATCTCCTGACCGGCGATGGTGTAGGTCGCCTCCTTGAGACCCTTGGTGCCGCGCACCTCGTGGAACTCGACGGCATCGTTGGACTTGCCGGTCAGCCAGTCGTTGGCGGTACGCAGAGCGGCTTCCATAACGCCGCCCGTCGCGCCGAAGATCACCGCAGCACCGGTATCGGCACCCATCGGATCGTCGAACTCCTCGTCGGCGAGGTAGTTAAACTTGATGCCGGCGCGCTCGATCATACGAGCGAGCTCGCGGGTGGTGATGGAGATATCCACGTCGGCGATGCCGTTCTTGTGCATCTCCTCGCGACCGACCTCGAACTTCTTCGCGGTGCAGGGCATCACGGAGACGGACACGATCTTCGCAGGGTCGATGTTGTTCTTCTCAGCAAAGTAGCTCTTGAGCAGAGCACCGAACATCTGCTGGGGAGATTTGCAGGAAGACAGATGCTCAAGCTGCTCGGGATAGTACAATTCGCAGAACTTGACCCAACCGGGCGAGCAGGAGGTGATCATCGGCAGCTTGCCACCGTTCTTGATACGCTCGACCAGCTCATTCGCCTCTTCCACGATGGTGAAGTCGGCGGCGCAGTCGGTGTCGAACACCTTATCGAAGCCCAGACGGCGCAGTGCAGCGACCATCTTGCCCTCAACGTTGGTGCCGATCGGCATACCGAACTCTTCGCCCAGCGCGGCGCGCACCGCAGGAGCGGTCTGCACCACAACGTACTTATCGGGGTCGGCGAGTGCCGCCCACACCTTCGCGGTGTCGTCCTTCTCGGACAGAGCACCCGTCGGGCAAACGGTCACGCACTGACCGCAGGACACGCAAGGCACATCGTCGAGGTTGAGTTCAAACGCGCAAGCGATGTGGGTGTCGATGCCGCGATCGTTCGCGCCGATGACCGAGACGAGCTGCTGCTTACACGCGGCGACACAACGACGGCACAGAATGCACTTGTTGTTGTCGCGCACGAGGTGAGCGGCGGAGTCGTCGATCTTATAGGTGGGCTTAAAGCCGTCGTACTTGCCCGAGCACTCGATGCCGTAGTCACGGCACATCTTCTGCAGTTCGCAGTTCGTAGAGCGCACACAGGACAGGCACTTCTTATCGTGGGTGGAGAGGATCATCTCCAGCGTGGTCTTGCGGCTCTGCTGCACCTTCGGGCTGTTGGTGACGACCTCCATACCCTCGCTCACGGGATACACGCAAGCGGTGACCAGACGCGCGGGACGTCCGCCCTCGCTGACCTCGACCATACAGATACGGCAAGCACCGATCTCATTGATCTCTTTCAAGAAGCACAGAGTGGGGACCTCCACGCCGGCATAACGGGCGGCTTCCAAAACGGTTGCGCCCTTCGGCACGCTGACCGCGACGCCGTTGATCTTAATGTTAATCATATCCATTATATCCACACTCCTTTCTTACTGTTTGCTGATCGCCTTGATCTTCTTGCAGGAAGCCAGGCACGCGCCGCACTTGACGCACTTAGAGGTATCGATCGCGTAGCTCGGCAGCTTGTGACCGGGAGCGACGTAATCGGTCTTGGAGATCGCATCCGCGGGGCAGGCGCGCGCGCACATACCGGAGCCGATACACTTATCCTGCTCGATGGTGAAGGAGTGCAGATCCTTACACACGCCCGCAGGACACTTCTTGTCGACCACGTGAGCCACATACTCGTCGCGGAAGAACTCCAGCGTCGACAGCACGGGGTTGGGAGCGGTCTGACCCAGACCGCACAGGGAGTTCTCCTTGATGTAGTAGCACAGCTTCTCCAGCTCGTCGATGTCCTCGAGGGTACCCTGACCCTTGGTGATCTTATCGAGCTGTTCGAGCAGACGCTTCGTGCCGACACGGCAGGGCGTACACTTACCGCAAGACTCGTCGACGGTGAACTCGAGGAAGAACTTCGCCATATCCACCATACAGGTATCCTCGTCCATAACGATCAGACCGCCCGAACCCATCATACAGCCGATGGCGATGAGGTTATCGTAGTCGACGGGGGTGTCGATGAGGGACGCGGGGATACAACCGCCGGAAGGACCGCCGGTCTGGGCGGCCTTAAACTTCTTGCCATTCGGGATACCGCCGCCGATCTCGTCAATGATCTCACGCAGGGTAGTACCCATCGGGATCTCCACCAGACCGGTGTTCTTGATCTTACCGCCGAGAGCAAATACCTTGGTGCCCTTGGACTTCTCGGT
>JAZOCH010000083.1:0-15141 GCA_045596425.1 Acutalibacteraceae bacterium
ACCCCAGGCTGAACGCCACGCAGATTTACCACAAGCTCGTCTCTGATGGACTGATCCCGGCAACTGTGAACGTCTGTGCAGTACAGCGGTTCATCAAGCGGAATGATCTGAAATATTCCCGTAATATGAATATTCGTGATCGTAAGGCTTTTGAAGAAGAAGCTTTCGGATTGATGTGGCAGGCAGATACCTGTTATCTGCCTCATATTACCGAAAATGGGAAAAAGGCTTGCAATTTGCGGCGTGGTGTGGTATACTAACCACGTTGAATAAATTATGTATGGTAAGGAGTGGGGCGACCCGCTCCTTTATCGTTGTCAGGAGTGTGAACAATGGCAAAGAACAACGCTTCCCCCGGCGGCATCGCCGGTGCGGTAGCTCCGCTGGCAGAGCCAATCACCGCCGAGCTGGGACTGCTGCTGTGGGACATCCGCTTTGTCAAGGAGGGGGCTACCTGGATACTCCGGGTGGTCATCGACCGCGAGGAGGAGCCGGTGTCCATCAACGATTGTGTGGCCGTGTCCCGACGGCTCAGCCCCGTCCTGGACGAGGCCGACCCCATCCCCCAGTCCTACTGCCTGGAGGTCACCTCCCCCGGTGCCGACCGGGAGCTGACCCGCCCCGAGCACTATGCTTATTACGAGGGCTACCCGGTGAACGCCAAATTCTACCGTCCGGACGAAAACGGCCAAAAGGAGCTGGCCGGTCTGCTGCTGGGCTGGGAGGACGGCTTCACCCTGGAGACCGAAGACGGCAGCACCGTCACCCTGGACAAAAAACAAGTGGCTTCGATCCACGCCATCGACCAATGGGACGAGGACGGAGACGAAGCATAAACATAAACACAGTTATATTTACGGCCCGCTGGGCCTGTGGAGGTTAAGTATTATGACAAACAAGGACATTGCAGAATTTTTCGAAGCCCTGAAGCTGCTGGCTAAGGAAAAAGGCATCGACGTGGAGTATCTGCTGGAGCGCATCCGGGCCGCCATCGTTGTGGCGGTGAAAAAGGACTTCGGCGGTAAGGAAAACATCATCGTGGTGATGAACCCCGAGACCAACGAGTTCTCCGTGACTCTGCGCAAGACCGTGGTCGAAGAGGTGGTCGACCCCGATGAGGAGCTGACCCTGGACCAGGCCCTGCAGTACAACAAGCGGGCCAAGGTGGGCAAGGTCATCGACATCAAGCTGGAGCCCAAGCGCTTTGGCCGCATCGCCGCCCAGTCCGCCAAGCACGTCATCCGCCAGGGCATCCGCGAGGCGGAGAAGAACCAGCAGGTGCTGGAGTTCCAGCGCCGTCACCAGGAGCTGGTTACCGTCACCGTTACCCGTGTGGACCCCCGTTCCGGTGCCGCCACCGTCCAGGTGGGCAAGGGCGAGACCGTCCTGCCCAAGAGTGAGCAGATGGAGAGCGACGTTATCAACGTGGGCGACCACATCAAGGTATACGTGGTCGAAATCAAGGAGACCGAAAAGGGCCTGCGCGCACTGGTCTCCCGTACGCACCACGGCTTGGTCACCCGTCTGTTCGAGAACGAGGTGCCGGAAATCTTCAACGGCATCGTGGAAATCAAGGCTGTATCCCGTGAGGCAGGCTCTCGCACCAAGATGGCGGTTATCTCCCACGACGAGAACGTGGATGCCATCGGCGCCTGCATCGGTCAGCGCGGCACCCGTGTGGCGAACATCGTGGAAGAACTCGGCGGCGAGAAAATCGACATCGTCGAGTACAGCGAGGATCCGGCGACCTTCATCGCGGCGGCGCTCGCGCCTGCCAAGGTGCTGTCGGTGGATATGGATCCCGACGGTGCCAAGGCTTGCCGTGTCACCGTGCCGGATGCGCAGCTGTCCCTCGCCATCGGCAACAAGGGTCAGAACGCCCGTCTGGCGGTAAAGCTCACCGGCTGGAAGATCGACATCCGTCCCGAAAGCGGCTTCTACGGCGAAGACACCGAAGAAACCACCGACGAAGAATAATCCCGAGAGGTGATTCCTATGGCACACGTTAAGAAGATTCCGTTGCGCAAATGCAGCGGTTGCGGCGAAATGAAGCCAAAAAAAGAACTCATCCGCGTGGTGCGCAGTCCCGAAGGCGAGATTTCCCTCGACCTTGTCGGCCGTGCCGCCGGACGGGGCGCCTATCTCTGCCCCAGCATCAACTGCCTGCGCGTGGCGCGTAAGGCGCGGCGATTTGAGCGTTCCTTTGCCTGTGCCATTCCCGAGGAGATTTTCGACCGTATGGAACAGGAGTTGATGGACCGTGGAGAATAAAGTTCTCAATTTACTCGGCATCGCACGCCGCGCCGGTCACGTCACCATCGGCTTCGATGCAGTAAAGGCGCTGCTTGTCAGCGAACGCGCACAGCTTATCCTGTTCGCCGCCGACCGCTCCGCCAAAACCGAAAAGGAACTGCGCTATACCGCGCAGAACTGCCCTTGTCCCATACAAGTGCTTGCCGCGGATAAGCAAGCGCTTGCCCACGCACTCGGATTACAGAAGCCCGTTGCCGTCGCGGCCACCGATGACCCCCGCTTTGCCGCCGCGATGCTGAAAGCTTGCGGCACTGATACAAAGGAGGATGTTGCCCTATGATGATTAAATACCGTGTAACGGATGTTGCTAAGGATTTCGGCGTTCCCAGTAAAGAGATCGTCGAATTGTTGGCAAAGCACTTCCAGCCTGCCAAGAAGAGCGCCACCGCGCTTGATGAGAATGAGCTGGACGTCATTTTCGAACACTACACACAGAAATTCAATACCGATAATCTGGATGCCTACTTTGCCACCGCGAACGACCGCAAGGCAAAGGAGGAGCCGAAGGTCGAGCAGAAGCCTGCCGAAGCACCTGCGAAGGGTCAGGCAAAGCCTGCCGCCGGTAAGGCGCCTGCCACACCCAAGGCGGAGAAGCCCAAGGCGGCTCCCCAGCCCAAGGTGCCGCAGGAGCGCCGCACCGTCGATACCCGTAAGCCGCAGATGCTGGCTTCCAACAAATACGACGAGAAATTTGACGTGATGGCGCAGACCTCTAACCGCGTGCGCGGTGACGGCGGTGCCATCAAAAAGCAGAAGATCAACCAAAAATCCAAGCAGCAGTATAAGAAGCAGCGCCGTAAGGAAACCGAGGCGGAGCGCCTGAGCCGTATCGAGATGGAGCGCAAGAAGAAGCAGGCGACCATCCAGGTTGGCGAGACCATCACGGTCGGCGAGCTGGCTCTGCGTCTGAAAGCCACCTCTGCCGAAGTTATTAAGAAGCTGATGATGCTCGGAGTGATGGCATCCGTCAATCAGGAAATCGACTTCGATACCGCGTATTTGGTTGCGGAAGAATTCCACACCAAGGTGGAAAAGGAAGTCGTTGTCACCATCGAGGAGCGCATCATCGACGACAGCGAGGATGCCGACGACAACCTGCTGCCCCGTGACCCCGTTGTGGTGGTTATGGGTCACGTTGACCACGGTAAGACCTCCATCCTCGATGCCATCCGCAAGACCAGCGTTACCGCCGGCGAAGCAGGCGGCATCACCCAGCACATCGGTGCATACCGTGTGCAAGCGAACGGTCAGTCCATCACCTTCCTCGACACCCCCGGTCACGCGGCGTTTACGTCGATGCGTGCGCGCGGTGCGCAGGTGACGGATATTGCCATTCTGGTCGTTGCTGCGGATGACGGTATTATGCCGCAGACTATTGAGGCTATCAACCACGCCAAGGCCGCCGGTGTTTCCATTATCGTGGCTATCAACAAAATGGATAAGCCCACCGCCAACCCCGACCGCGTGATGCAACAGCTCACCGAGCACGAGCTGGTACCCGAGGAGTGGGGCGGCGACGTTATCTGCGTGCCGGTTTCCGCGCATACGGGTATGGGCATTGACGACCTGCTGGAAAACGTCCTGCTGGTCGCGGAAGTCAAAGAACTCAAAGCCAACCCCGACCGTGCCGCCAAGGGTACGGTTATCGAGGCGCGTCTGGACAAGGGACGCGGCCCCATTGCCACCGTGCTGGTGCAAAACGGCACATTGCGTTCGGGCGACGTTATCGTCGCCGGTACCGCGGTCGGCCGCGTACGCGCCATGACCGACGAAAACGGCAAGAAGCTGAACGAAGCCGGTCCTTCGGTGCCTGTCGAGATCATGGGCTTGGCCGAGGTTCCTGCTTCGGGCGATATCTTCAACGCCGTCAGCGACGAACGCCTTGCGCGTGAGTTGGTCGAACAGCGTAAGACCGCCGCGAAGGAAGAATTGTTCAGCCAGTATCAGAAGGTCACGCTGGATAACCTGTTCGACCAGATGCACGAGGGCGAGATGAAGGAACTCAAAATTATCGTCAAGGCCGACGTGCAGGGCTCTGTCGAAGCGGTTACCCAGTCCTTGCAGAAGCTCACCAACGAGGAAGTGCGCGTACGCGTCATTCACGGCGCGGTGGGTGCCGTGTCCGAGAGCGACGTGATGCTCGCGGATGCCTCCAACGCCATTATCGTCGGCTTCAACGTCCGTCCCGATCCGCTCGCGCAGGTCGCCGCGGAGAACGCCGGTGTCGATATGCGCCTCTACCGCATCATCTACGATGCCATCGAAGAGATCGAGACCGCGATGAAGGGTATGCTCGCGCCCAAGACGCGTGAAGTGCTGCATGGTCGTGCCGAGGTCCGTCAGGTCTATCGCATCACGGGCGTCGGTCTGGTTGCCGGTTGCTACGTTGTGGACGGCAAGGTGTGTCGCAACGACCTGCTGCGCATTGTGCGTGACGGCATCATCATCGGCGACGACAAGATGGTTTCTCTCAAACGCTTTAAAGACGACCAAAAAGAGGTCGCGCAAGGCTATGAGTGCGGTATCGGACTGGAAAAGTTCACCGACATTCAGGAAGGCGACATCTACGAAACCTATATCATCGAAGAATAACCTGATTAAATGGGCGATTAGCCCATTTAATCACGGCAATATGCCCTTCGCATCTTGAATAGATGTATAGGCACAATATTAAGCAGAGTTTTGCCTCCCTCTGACGAGGGAGGTGGCACGGCGTGTGCCGTGGCGGAGGGAGAGAATTACTTTCTCTCCCCGAGTCGCCTATCGGCGACAGCCCCCTCGTCAGAGGGGGCCGGCCAAGCTATGTGCTACACCAAAAAGGAGGGTTTGTTATGCCCAACTATCGAATGGATCGCACCGGCGAGGATATTATGCGCGAACTGACCGCTATCCTGCGCACGGTTAAGGACCCCCGTGTCACCGGCAGTATACTCAGCATCGTACGGGTAGACGTCACACGGGATTTGTCCTATGCAACGGTCTATATCAGTTCCATGAGCGGTATGGAAGCCGCCAAAGAAGCCGTCAAGGGGCTCAAATCCGCCGCAGGCTATATGCGGCGCGAGCTTGGATTGGCGCTCAAACTGCGCCACACCCCCGAATTGCGCTTTGTCGCAGACGATTCCATTGAATACAGCTCCAACATTGCCGCAATGATCAATAAAATCAGTAAAACGGAGGCGGATGCCGATGAGCAAGACGATCAGTGAAATCCAAGCCGCCGAAATGCTGAAAAACGCCGACAACATTCTGTTGCTCGCGCATCAATACCCCGACGGGGACACCATCGGATCCAATTTTGCTCTGTGTCTGGCCTTGCAGACACTGGGCAAGACCGTGCGCGTGCATTGCGGCGACAGTATCCCCGATAAATACGCGTATCTGTTCGCCGACGTTCCGCAGCCGTCCTTTGAACCCGAATTCATCTGCGCAGTTGACGTCGCGGACGTGAAACTGCTGGGCGAGGAAACCGCCAAGCAGTACGGCGAGCGCGTCGATCTGTGCATCGATCATCACGCCACCAACACCGGCTATGCCGCCCACGTCTGCGTGGACAGCACCTGCGGTGCGGCGGCAATGGTCGTCTACCGCGTCATCGGACTGCTCGGTGTGACGCTTACCTCGGCTATTGCGCAATGCATCTATACGGGGATCGCCACCGACACGGGCTGTTTCAAATACGCCAATGCCGGCGCGCTCGCGCATCGCATTGCCGCGGATTGCATCGACGTCGGTATCCCGTATGAGATGATCAACCGTGTCAATTTCGACACCAAATCGCGTGCGCGCATCGAGCTTGAACGTATGGCGCTCGACGGAATGCGGTTTTATCACGACGGACGCGTGGCGGTAATGACCATCACCAACGCGATGGTGGTGGAAAGCGGTGCCGGCGAAAACGACCTCGAAGGCTTGCCGCCCATCCCCCGTCAGATCGAAGGGGTATGGGTAGGCATTACCTTGCGCCAAAAAGCCGACGGAAACTACAAAATCAGCGTGCGCACCGGCACTCACGCCGATGCCGCCGCGATATGCGCCGTGCTTGGCGGCGGCGGGCACGAACGTGCCGCCGGCTGTACCGTCGACGGAAAGCGCGAAGACGTCACCGCCACGGTGCTGGAAGCGGTGGAGCAGGTCGTTGCCCGTATCACCACAGGCTAATACAAACACGTACGCGGACAGGATACCCTGCCCGCGTGTTGTGGTTATAACAAAGAAATACGGTGATGGATTATGGCCGAATTAAACGGCATTTTACTTATTAATAAAGACAGCGAGATGTCCTCATTTCTGTGCTGTGCCATTCTCCGCCGCCTGCTCGGCGTAAAGAAAATCGGCCACGCAGGCACCCTAGACCCCAACGCCACGGGCGTACTGCCGCTGCTCGTCGGGCGCGCGACCAAAGCACTCGATCGCCTGCCGTCGCAGGACAAGCGGTATACCGCCACGATGCGCTTCGGGGCGGTCAGCGATACGCTGGACGTTTGGGGAACGGTGAACGAAACGGGTGCGCCGTTTCCCACGCGCGAGGCAATCGAGACGGTACTGCCGCGCTTGCGCGGTAATATTCTGCAAGTGCCGCCGATGACCTCCGCCCTCAAAAAAGACGGCGTTCGGCTGTATGAACTTGCACGACAAGGCATTGAGGTTGCGCGTGAGGCACGCCCGATTACGGTGTACGCACTGGATGTCCTCGATTACAACGAGCAAACAGGGGAATTGACCATCGATTGCCACTGCTCCAAAGGCACCTACATTCGTTCCATCTGCGACGACCTCGGGCGTATGCTCGGCTGCGGTGCCGTGATGACCGCCTTGTGCCGCACGATGGCGGCTGGCTATCCGCTGGATGCCTGCATCACCGTTGCCCAAGCGAAGGAGCTTGCTCAAAGCGGAGAACTGAACGCGCGGATATTGCCGATTGAAAGCGCTTTCACAAGCTATCCTACCGTCACCGTCACCGCGCCCCAAGCCAACCGTTTTCGCAACGGCGGCGCATTAGCCATTGAACGCTTGCGTACTCCCGTGGACGGTGTCGTACGCGTTTATTCTCCCGACGGGGAGTTTCTGGGGCTTGGCTCCCCCAACGATGGGGAGCTGACGGTAGACTTTCTTGCCCAAGTATAACAAATGAAAGGAGAGAACGGTATGAACCACTATCATCTGCCTGCCGACACCCATCGCATCCCTGCCACACAACGTGCGGTTGCGCTGGGGCTGTTTGTCGGCATGCACATCGGTCACCGTGCCGTTGTGGCGCACGCTATCCGTGCAGGACACGGGCAATGCGCGGTATATACCTTCTCTCCCGATACCTTGACCACCAAAGGTGACCTTCACCGCATTACAACGGACGCACAACAGACCGCCATACTGGAAGGAATGGGTGTCACCGAGATTTTTGAGACCGATTTTCCGTCAGTGCGCAACCTGTCCCCCGAGGAATTTGTGCGCGATGTTCTGCGCGATACGTTACACGCCACCGCCGTCACCTGTGGATTTAACTACCGCTTCGGCAAAGGCGGCATCGGGGACTCGGCGCTACTGACCGAGCTGTGCGCCGCTTATGGCATTGCGGTCACCGTGGTGCCTGCCGTGATAAGCGACGGCTTGACCGTCAGCTCCACCGCCGTTCGTGCGGCTCTCACGAACGGCGATATGGCAACCGCTATGCGCCTGCTTAATCGCGGCTATTGCTTGGAACTTCCCATTGAGCAGGGACAGCATCTCGGAAAGCGGTTGGGGATGCCCACCATCAACCAAGTGCTCCCCGAAAATTTCGCTATGCCGCGTTTCGGCGTGTATGCCTCCTGCATAGAGATCGGCGAACAGGTATATTACGGCGTAACCAACATCGGCGTACGCCCCACCGTCGGCGCCGACCGTCCGCTGGCAGAAACGTGGATTGACGGCTTTGACGGCAATCTTTACGGACAACGCATCCGCGTCTATCCCGTCAAATTCCTGCGCGAAGAGCGCGTATTTCCCTCGCTCGGCGACCTGCAAGCACAGGTGATGCAGGACGCCGCCGAAGCGCGTGCCGTATTCCACGGTAACGGCGCCACCGCCGTCAAAGCGGTGCTGTTTGACTTTGACGATACCCTGCACCTGCGTGACCACGCATTCGGTGAAGCGTGCCACGCGTTCCTGCGGCGGCATTACCCCACCATCTCCGACGAGGAGCACGCCGCACGGCATAAAGAGATCGTGGAGTTTGATGACTTTGGGTATCACCGTCCGCTCCCCTATCCGCAATTTATCGAAAAGCTCCTCACCCAATGGGCCGGCGCCGTCTACAATACCGCCGACGACGCCTTACAGAAATTTTATTCGGATTTTTCCGCCAACAGCGTATTGCTCGACGACGTTGCCGATGTTCTGCGTGAATTGCGGCGACGGGGCTACCGCATCGGCGTTATCACCAACGGCTGCACCTTTTTGCAGTCCCACAAGCTGGGGCTGTCGGGGCTTCGGCCGCTGGTGGATATCACGCTTGTCGGCCAAACCGAGGGGGTGGATAAACCTCACCCTGCCATTTTCCGTCGCGCCGCAGCAAGACTCGGCGTACCGTGTGAGGCGTGCCTATTTGTCGGTGACCACCCCGTCAACGATATTCGCGGCGCCCGTGCCGTCGGAATGGCGACGGTACGCATCGATTACGGTTTTCCGCCGCACCACCCGATATACGATGAGCCTATACCGCCCGAAACCCCTGAAATCCATCGGTTAACCGAGTTGTTATCCCTGCCAAGTCTTTCCGCCGATGCGGTGCAGGCTTGACCTTTTACTGAAAATACAGTAAAATACTATATATAACTTATCCATCATTATTGGAGGGCGTTACAATGAAAGTATCTCCGTCAATTTTAACCTGCGACTTTGCCCACGCGGCGGACGAGCTGCGTATGGTGGAGCAAAGCGGTGCGGATATGGTGCATCTCGACGTGATGGACAGCGTATTTGTGCCGAATTTGAGCTTCGGTCCGCCCGTAATCGCCAGCTTACGCCCTCACACCGATTTGTGCTTTGATGTGCATCTGATGATGCAGTATCCCGACCGCTTGTTGGACGCGTTTGCCAAAGCCGGCGCGGATATCATCAACCTCCATCTGGAAAGCTCCGCGCCGATTGCAGACACCCTTACCCGTATCCGCGAGCTGGGCAAAAAGCCGGCTATCACCATTAAGCCGAAAACCACCGCCGAAGAGGTATTCCCCTATCTTGAACTGGTGGATATGGTGCTGGTGATGACGGTGGAGCCGGGCTTCGGCGGTCAGTCCTTTATGGCGGATATGCTGCCGAAAATCGCCGCTCTGCGCGCGGAAATCGACCGTCGCGGACTGGATGTGGAGATTCAGGTGGACGGCGGCATCAACGCCGACACCGCGAAGCTCGTCGCACAAGCAGGCGCGGATATTGCCGTCATCGGCAGTGCGCTGTTCAATTCTCCCGATCCGAAGGCGTTGGTAGACGGGGTTCACGCGCTGTAAGCAGCAATGCGTTGAACGCATCGCCTGCCGCTAACAGACACCCGTGCTCGGCGGCACACGCCGCGGCCGCTTCTCCTCGCCCGATGAGGGTTCCGAATTCTTTGAGCAGCATCGCACGGCGGCGGTCAAGCCGCGGTGTCGGATACACGGCAACGTCGTAGCCGCCGTCGGTTTCATACAGACAGGTGCGCACACTCGTCGGTGCCGATGCCGATAACGACACCCATCGCTCAGCCAGCCGATACAACGTGCTGACATCCGCGATGCGGTACACCGTCGGTCCCACGGCAGGTTGGCTTCTGCGTGCGGACAACAGCAGTACCCAACCACCTGCTACGGGTATAAGTTCCGCGAGAATGTGCTTCCCCAGCCGACGCAGACGGGATTGTGCCGTCTGCAACACCTGCCGCAGGTATGTATACGCTTCTCCCTCACGGGTATGCTCCTCCAACTCCTCCTGCGACAACCAAACACGCAGGTTGCCGTTGGATATCGGTTCGACCTTCACGCATCCTTCCTCCCCGTATGTCATCTTCATTCCATCATAAAGCCTATATCTCTTGCATAACAAGAGGATTTTTCTGGCGGAAACAATTCCCGTTCGGATTACTCGCTTCACCCCAACACCGTCGGTATACGAAGAAAGGTGGGATCCTATGAATCTGTTCCCCAAAGGCGTTGTGCTTCCCTTCCAAAAAGGAGAGGCAATGCGACATAAAATCGACGATTTCAAGCCCACGACCGCTGTGCGCGTGCCGCTTGTTCGGTTGGACCTCGATACCCCTGTACCCAACCTGCCTTTTGAAGAGGATGCGCCGATCACACGCGGCAGCATCCTATACAGCGAAGAAAATGAATTGCCCGTACTCTCCTCCGTTGCCGGCCGATTCGGCGGCACGGTGGTACTGCAACATCCGCAATACGGCAAGCTGCTGTGTGCGGAAATCCTGCCCGATGAGGGGAAAGAGGAAACCTTGCCCGTGGGCAACGCCGAGGAGCTGTCTGCACAGGATATTCTGCGCATCGCGCAGGATGCCGCCATCTACGATGAGCTGGACGGCATCCCCCTCGCGGAAAAGCTTGCCGCTTGGCAGTTGCCGCCCAACGACCTGTCTGCCCCTGGCAGCGTACTGGTGGCAGACGCCACCGAAAACGACGTTTTCGGCAGTTCCGCGTGGGCGATCCTCGCGGAAGAACCCACACTGGTGCTGACGGGATTGCGGCTCGCGGCAAAAGCGCTTAATTTTACTCGCTACCATATTGCTACCATGCTACCCAAAGCGCAACGGCGCGCACTTTATCACGCTATCGGCCGTGTGAACGTATACACCGTCGGGGATGAATATCCCGTAACCGACTATGCCGATGATCGCGATGAGGTGTTTCGCATCGGCGCGCAGGCGTGCGTGGCGCTCGCCAAGGCGGTCACGCAGGGGCAAAAATCGCTGTCTGCGGTCATCACGGTCGCCGGGGACGGCATCCCCGTGTCCCGTAATCTGCGCGTACCCTACGGCACCGATATTGCCGATATCCTGCAACAGTGCCAAGCAAGCAATCACGTGCAGGTGGTGCTCGGCGATGCGATGACGGGCGTTGCCTGCCCCGACATCCACACGCCCCTGCTGCCCGGCACGACAACCCTGCTGGTGATGCAGGAGCATCAACCGCGCGTTGCCAGCCCCTGCATCGGCTGCGGCCGTTGCGCTGCGGTATGCCACGCGCAGCTGTTGCCATACGAAATCGTGCGCCGTGCAGAGAATATGCACTACGAGCGTCTTCGCCGCCTGACCGCCAATCTGTGTGACGGTTGCGGTGCCTGCTCGTACGTGTGCCCTGCCGACCGTGACGTTGCCGCCGCCGTGTTACACGCCGGTGAAAGCACGGGACCCGTATTCTTAAATTGGGGGGATCAAGACGATGAATAACGCTCTCGCGCCCCATCTGCGCACCGAGCAAAAAAGCGTGCATATGGCGTACGACGTACTCATTATCGCCGCCGTGCTGTGCGTCTTCTCGGTGTTTAACTACGGGCTTCGTCCCGTACTCATTGTTCTGTTCAGTATGCTCGCCGCCATCGTCAGCGAGGCAGTGTGCTGTCTTATCCGCCGCAAGCCGTTGCGCACCCTGCGTGACGGCAGTGCCGCGATAACGGGCGCCATCATCGGATTGGTGATGTCCCCGATGGTCGCCTATTGGGTACCGATGGTCGGTGCCGCTTTTGCCGTGATTGTCGTCAAGGCGCCTTTCGGCGGCTATGGACGCAACGTGTTCAACCCTGCCGCGGCAGGCATCGCCATTCTATCCTATTGTACACCGCGCCGCCTGTTCACCTACCCTGCTATCGGGGCAGGAATGCAGTTGCCGCTGACCATGGAAATCGCGAGCGACGAGGTGGCTATCGGCACCTCGCTGGCAGCACAGATCCGCGCAGGCGCTACCCCGACGGTCAACCGTCTGCACCTGCTGCTCGGGGACTTTGTCGGTCCCATCGGGGCGACCGCTACCCTCGTCCTGCTCGCCTGCGCGGCCTATCTCATCATCCGCCGCAGTGCCTCTGCGTGGACGATTCTGCCGTATCTCATCACCTGCACGATCATTGCATGGTTCACTCCCTGCACGGGACTGGGCATCCTGCACAGCACCGCCGCGCAGTTGTGCGCAGGCTACGTGCTGTTTACGGGCGTGTTTCTACTCAACGACCCCGTCACCACTCCGCGCTTTTGGCTGGGACGGGTTATTTACGGCGTGCTGACAGGCGCTCTGGTGATGCTGTTGCAACGCGTCGGCCGTGTAGAGGCAGGCAGTTGTTTTGCTATTCTGATTATGAACACGCTGTCCCCCATCATCGACCGTTGGAGCTATTACGGCTGGCGCAACATCAACCGCCTCTTACGTATTCGTCGGGAGGTGAAGGCTCATGAGTAAGCGTACATCTTTCCGCCGTCATTTTTGGCTGGCAGCAGACTCCTTCGTGGAAACCGCGGTGACCAAAAACCTCGTGCTGACACAGGCAATCGGCATTTGCCCGATTATTGCCGCCGGCGTGACACTGAAAAACGGCGTGGCACTCACCGTCTGCACGGCGGCGGTGCTGTTACCGCTCAGCCTGCTGATGCCGCTCGTCGGCAATCGCTTGCCTAAGTGGTTGCGCCCCGTGTTATATGTTCTGCTCGCCGCGGCGGCTCTGACGGGTGCCTCGTATCTGTTGGAAACGCGCATATCCCCCGAGCTGTACGCACAGCTGTACGCCTTCATTCCGCTTATCGCGGTGAATATGCTGCGCGCACACAACTCCACCATGAACCACACAATGCATCCGCTGGAAACCATCATTGAAGCTTTGGGCAGTACGGTGGGCTTCGGCGTGGTCATTTGCTTTATCTCCGCCCTACGCGAAGTGGCTATCAGCTCCACGCTGTGGGGTAAGCCCGTCGGCAGCGGCTACACCCTGCCCGAAACGGCGGCACCCTTTGCCGCGTTTATTATGCTGGGCTTTATGTCGGCGATGCTCCAATGGACGCGTCACCGCATCGCCGCCTACTTTCACCGAAAGGAGGCTGAGCATCAATGAGTGAATTCTTCTCCGCCGTCTATGACGGACTTAAAGAGCTTTTCTCCTTTTTCGTCACCATTGCACTGCTGCAAAACATCGTACTGACCACCGGTTTCGGCTCTTCCAGCGTTCTGCGCGTGGTGCGTAAGCCGCGTAATGTCTGGCTGTTCAGCGGTATGCTCACCGTCTTTTCTGTGCTGACGGTGGTTATCGCCTATCCCTTGGATAAGGTGTTCGGCACCGCTATCACCAACTTCTGGCGGCCGCTGATGCTCATCGGCATCACCGCCGTGCTGTATATTGTAGCGGTTCTGCTGCTCAACGTGCTTGCACCCTCCTTCTACAACCGCGTCAGCCGCACCATGCCGCTTGCCGCCTTTAACAGTCTGGTGGTGGGCGTCGCGTTGGTGAGCAACGTGCAATTCTCATC
This sequence comes from Acutalibacteraceae bacterium, assembly GCA_045596425.1. Taxonomy (GTDB): domain Bacteria; phylum Bacillota; class Clostridia; order Oscillospirales; family Acutalibacteraceae; genus UBA5905. Next base: position 13,787 of record JAZOCH010000083.1, read on the forward strand.
CAATATCGGCGGTATTATCGGTCTGTCTGTCGGCGCCTGCCTCGGCTTTGCCCTGCTGACCTTTATCGTCGACGAGGGTATTGAACGCCTCGATAACCCCGATATGCCCGATGCTTTCCGTGGCATGCCTGCCACGCTGGTGTATATCGGCATTCTCGCGCTCGCGCTGATGGGCTTTACGTCGGATTTCTCGCTCATATAGCATTATGGAGGTATCCCTATGGGAATGAAACTTCATCGTAATCGCCGCGTTTTCCGCTCGCGCAATCTGGTTGCGCGTATCCTGTTGTGGGTATTGGGGGCGGTGGCGGTGGTTGCTGTCGGCTTTTTCGGTGCCAAGTATTTCACCGAGCATCCGATGGATGCGACACCCGACAGCACGCCGAGCGAATCGCTGACCGAATCGCTCCCTGTCGACGTCAAACCTGACGAACAGCCGCCGCAAACCGATACACCACCCATTACAACGGATACGGTACAGGCGTTTTATCTGCCGTTTACAGCATTCAACAACACCGACGCACTCAACACCAAGCTGACCGAGGCCAAGCAAGCAGGCTTTACCGCGGTGGTGCTGGAATTGAAGGACGACAGCGGCAAGCTGTATTTTCGTTCACAGACCGCCCGTGCACAGCAGGTGAACAGCTTTGCTGACGATTCGTTGTCGCTTGATGATACCAAAGCGCTCTTTACCGCTGTGCGCGAAGCCGGGTTGATGCCGATACCGCGGTTGTACGCCTTTCGGGACAACGCCGCCGCCCGTGTACTCACCTCTGCGCGCATCGCTCACCAAAGCGACCCGTCGTGGGTGTGGTACGATGCCGCCCCTGCTAACGGCGGCAAGGCGTGGCTGAACCCCTATGCAGACGAAGCGCAACTGTACATCATCGAGCTGGCAAAGGAACTGCGAGACAGCGGTGCCGCCGCCATTCTGCTGGATGGCGTGCAATTCCCTGCACAAACCTCCTCCGCGAGCTTCGGTACCTCCCCCAACACCAATCTCGGGCGTGATGCGATACTCACCGCCTTTATTGCCAAAGCGCGTACCCTGCTTGGGGACACCTGTCCTGTGATGCTTTCCTGCACCGCGGACAGCGCTCTCGGCTCTAACACGGTGGTGTATGGTAACAATCCCCTCACCTTCGCCCCCTCGGCGGCCGCGCCCGCCCTGCTGACAAGCGAGATGAAGGCTACCATCACCGTCGGCACCGAAACCGTGCAAAACACCCCCGACAACCTGAAAGCCACCGTGCAGGCGCTGGTCAACCAGATGGCTCTGCGCATCAAGGTGATGGCGGCGGATAAACAGCCGCCCCTCACCCAAGTCGGATCGTAGCCATGTCGTTCTGGAGCCA
>JAZOCH010000084.1:0-13662 GCA_045596425.1 Acutalibacteraceae bacterium
ATGGGAGGACGAACATATGATGCAGATCGATGCAGCAGTCCCGAACAACAAGATTGTTATTAAAGTCATCGGCGTGGGCGGTGGCGGCGGCAACGCCATCAACCGTATGGTGCGCGCCGATGTGCGCGGCGTGGAATTCCTCGCTGTCAATACCGACATTGCGGTGCTGGATGTGTCCCTCGCCACGCATAAGATTCAGATTGGCGAGAAGCTGACGCGCGGTCACGGCGCAGGCGGCAACCCCGAGCGCGGACAGCGTGCCGCGGAGGAGAGCCGCGACGAGATCGTGTCTGCCTTGCATGGCGCGGATATGGTGTTTGTCACCGCCGGTATGGGCGGCGGCACCGGCACGGGCGCGGCACCCGTTGTGGCGGAGATCGCCCGTGATATGGGCATCCTGACCGTCGGTATTGTCACCAAGCCCTTCTCCTTTGAGGGTAAGCGCCGTATGGAGCAGGCAGAGGGCGGTATTGCCGCACTCAAAGAGCACGTTGACAGCTTGGTGGTCATCCCCAACGACCGCATCCGCAACGTCACCACCGAGAAGATTACGATGAAGAACGCCTTTGAGATGGCAGACGAGGTTCTGCACAAGGGTGTCAAGAGCATCTCGGAGCTGATTCTGCGTCCCGGCGACATTAACCTCGACTTTGCCGACGTGCTTGCCATTATGAAGGATGCAGGCTTTGCACATATGGGTATGGGTCGTGCCGAGGGCAAGGACCGTGCCGAGGAGGCCGCCAAGGCCGCCGTGGAGAGCCCGTTGCTCGAAACGTCCATTCAGGGTGCGCACGGTGTGCTTATCTACATCGTTGCTCCCGAAGATTTCGATTTCGAGGAGATGGAGAGAGCGACCAGCACGGTCAGCGATCAGATGCATCCCGACGCCAACATTATCTGGGGTTACAGTCTGGACCCCGATATGGGCGACGAGGTCAGCGTTACCGTTATCGCGACGGGCTTGACCGCTGATTACAAAGAGCGCTCGGTTTCCCCTGCTGTCAGCGAGGATCAGACCACGATGTTCCCGCCCGTTTGGGGTACGGAGGACGATGACGACCTTTTAGAGATCACCCGTCTGTTCGAAAAGAAGAACAACGATAACATCGACGTTCAGTTGTAATAAGATTAGGAAAACGCAGTCACCCCATCGGGGCGGCTGCGTTTTTTGTATAGGATGAAAAATCCTGCCCGAATACCGCAAAAACGGTTGCAAATCCCTATAAATTATAGTAAAATAGAAACTGTATAACTAGGCACTTTTGTGCCTTGCTCGGAGGGATCTCGTTGACAGCGGCATATCTGGACAACAGTGCTACCACACGCGTGTGTCGGGCGGCGGCGGATAAGGCGATTGCCGTGATGACGGAGGTCTACGGCAACCCCAGCTCGTTGCATACGATGGGGTTTCGCGCCGAGCAGGAGATGACCGCCGCGCGCGAATCGGTCGGGCGGCTTATCGGGTCACCCCCCGAACGGCTGATATTCACCTCCGGCGGTACCGAGGCGAACAATCTCGCCATTCTCGGTTGGGCGCAGGCGCATCCGCACGGGGCAAAGCATATCGTCACCACGGCGGTGGAGCATTCGTCCGTAGCCGCCGCGTGCGATAGGTTGGAAGAACAGGGCTATACCGTGACACGGCTGATTCCTGCCGCGGATGGCACGATTACCGCGGAGCAAATTATCGAGGCGTGCCGCCCCGATACGGGCTTGGTCGCGGTGATGCTGGTCAATAATGAGACGGGCGCGCGTTTTCCGCTGGAAAAAGCAGTGACGGGGATACGTCGTCGTTCACCGCAGGCGCATATCCACTGCGATGCGGTGCAGGCAGTGGGCAAGCTACCCGTGCAGGCGGGTCGTTGGGGCGTGGATTCCCTCACCGCCAGCGCGCATAAGATTCACGGCCCGAAGGGCTGTGGTGTGCTGTATCTGCGTAAGGAGGCGCGCGTGCTGGCGCGCAACGTCGGCGGTAAGCAGGAGGGCGGTCTGCGGTGCGGCACCGAAGCAGTGCCGCTGATTGCGGCGTTCGGCGTGGCGGCAGAGAATGTGCCGCCGTTCGCCCAACAGTTTGCACGCTACGATGCGCTGCGTCAGCGTTTGATTGACGGGTTACGGCACCGCGAGGACGTGGTGTTTCATCTGCCTGAGGGCGGCGTGCCGTATATCATTCACCTGTCGGCGGTTGGTTTGCGCAGCGAAACGGTGCTGCATTTTTTGGCGCAACGCGCGATTTACGTATCCAGCGGTTCTGCGTGTGCCAAGGGCGCTAAGAGTCCCGTGCTCACTGCGATGGGGCTGCCTGCCGCGCAGATCGACAGCGCCCTGCGCGTTAGCTTGGGGCAGGAGAACACCGAAGAGGATATTGACCGCTTCGTGCAAGCCTTGTGCGAGGCGATGGATACGTTGGCAAGACGATGATGGATTCAAAGGAGGCTAAGGTTATGGCAGATAATCGGCAAGACTTTTCCGCAGACGGCATCGGCCGTCAAGAGGAAGAGGTACGCGATCTATTTCATTTTTTGACTAAAAACGAAATAGAAGAACCGAAAACGGTATCGGTACCGCAGCAGCCTGCTGCGCCGATGTGGGCGGTTGAAGTGCCGACGGCGCAGCCGCAGGCAGAGGAAACGGCAAAGCCCGATTACCAAGATGCGCCTGCGGAGGTTGCCGAGGAAGAAGCGCAGCCTGTTGTTGCGCAGGAGCCTTTGGTGGAAGAGCCGCAGGAAGAGCCGCTTGCGATTGAACAGCAACCGCAGGAGCAGCCCTCCGAGGAAAAGGGCTCCCAAGCCCATGCGATCCAAGAGACAGAAGACGAGTATGACGAGGAGGATATGTACCTCGAACTCCCTCCGTTGGTGCTGACAGCGTACGACGATTGGGATGAGGATGAAGTATCCGATGACTACGTAGACATCCGCCTTGCTGTCCCTGATGAGGAGGACACCTACGAGGTGGATGCTGCCCCGACGGTGCGCCGCAATCCTTTGCTGGCGTTTTGGCAAGCACTGCGCAGTAATGCGCCGTTACCTTGCGACAGTAAGCGAGAGATTGTACGCAAATCCGTCTTTTGGACGTCGGTTTTGGTGCTGGTGTTTGCACTGACGTATATTTTGTACAGTGTGTGGTGGTTGCCTGCCTTCACCAAAAATATGTACGACGGCGTGGGAGAGGATTACCATCCCGAATTACACGGCGTCGTCGAGGGCGGCGTGTATCCGCAGCAGATGCAGTTGTCCTTCCAATCGCTGTATGACCGCAACCCCGAAACGCGCGGCTGGCTGTCCTTCCACGCGTCGGGCAATCGCGATTTCCTCAACATTGAGTATCCGATTATGTATTCGGGGGATAACGACAAGTATCTGACGATTGATTTTAACGGCAACAAGAATAAAAACGGCGCCCTGTTTTTTGATATGCGCGCCAAATTGTCCTCTGCCGAGGATGAAAATACAACGCTCATTGTGTATGGACACAATATGGCGAGTGGACAGATGCTGGCAGGCCTCAATAAGTTTATCGGCAACGTCAACAACGCCCGTGTAGCGCCGACGCTGACCATGAACACGCTGTTTGCCAACGGGCAGTACAAGGTGTTTGCGGTTATCATCACCGACGAGAGCGCACAAAAAGCGCATTATTATAACATCCGTCGTACGCAGTTTAACAGCGATGAGGATTTTATGGGACACATTGATAATCTGCGTGCGCGGTCGCTGTTTGACTACCCCATAGACGTGCGCGCAGGGGATGAGCTGCTGATGCTGTCCACCTGCACCGTGCCCAGCTCGGCGAAGATCCGAGACGGCCGTCTGACGGTGGTGGCGCGCAAGGTGCGCCCCGACGAGAGTATGACGGTGGATACTGCGCGCATTATGAAAAATGACGATGTCATTATGCCGTATGCGTGGTACACCTTGCAAAACAAGCAGCCGCACGCGTATTATGCGAGTGGGGAGATAGCTGTTCCGACCGTAACCACCACGCGTGGCACGAGTACAACGCTGTCGAACGACGGCACGCTGACGACGATTGACAGCAGCAGTACGCAAACGACGGAGGACGGCAATACGGGTACGACAACCGCAAAGCCGCATTCGTCTGGCAGCACAACGCCGACCGCGGCGAGACCCACGCCTGCGCCGAGCAAGTCGCATTCCTCGTCTGCACCTGCCCCCTCGTCGTCGATGTCGGCATCTGCCTCTACTTCTACCTCCACTTCCACATCGACACCTACCTCGACGCAGACCACGACCTCCACCGAGGCGGTAGCGGATGATACGACAACCTCAACCGAGGAGACGACGACCACGACAACCGAAGAAACCTCCGAAGCGGAGGAAACCACCACGACCACCGTGGCGGAGAGTGAATAACACAAAGGATTTGACGCTATGACAGAAACCTATCAGCCGAGCGAGATTCTGCTTATTAAAAACGGCGAGATTGCCCTCAAAGGGCTTAATCGCCGCAATTTCGAGGATGCGCTCATCAAAAATTTGCGTTACCGATTGCAACACGCAGGCGATTTTCGTCTGCGCTGTGCCCAGTCGACCATTTACATTGAGCCGAAGAACGATTTTGCCGATTTGGAGGAGGCGTGCGATTGCGTGTCTCGCGTGTTCGGTATCTCTGCCTTTTCCCGCGCACGGGTGGTAGAGAAGGATTTGGCGACCATTCAGCAGGCGGCGGCGGAATATCTCGGTGAGCGCTTACGCGATTGTGCGACCTTCAAGGTGGAGGCAAAGCGCGCGGATAAAAAGTTCCCGTACACCTCACCGGAAATCAGCCGTGAGGTCGGTGGATACATTCTCAGCCGTTTTCCGCATCTCAAAGTGGATGTCCACCACCCCGAATTGCAAATTATGGTGGAGATTCGTGATTTCGGCGCGTACATCCACGCCGAACAGCTCCCTGGTGCAGGCGGTATGCCCGTCGGCACGGGCGGCAAGGCGGCGATTCTCATTTCGGGCGGTATCGATTCCCCCGTGGCGGCGTATATGATGGCTAAGCGCGGCATTAAGCTGGTGGGCGTGCATTTTGCATCACCGCCGTACACCAGCGAGCGCGCCGAGCAAAAGGTCATTTCCCTGCTGGGCAAGGTAGGGCGGTATGCCGGTCATATGAAGCTGCACATCGTCCCCTTTACCCATATCCAAGAGGAGATTCGCCGCGCGTGCCCCGAGGAGTATTCCACCCTCATTATGCGGCGCTTTATGATGCGGCTTGCCCAGCGCGTGGCACGCGACGAGAATTGCGGCGCCCTGATCACGGGCGAGAGCGTGGCGCAGGTGGCAAGTCAGACGATTCCGGCGTTGGCGGTGACGGATGCGCTCGCAACGATGCCGGTGTTCCGTCCCGTCATCGGTATGGACAAGGAAGAAATCGTTGCCATCGCGCGCAAGATTGATACGTTTGCGTTATCTATCCAGCCGTATGAGGACTGCTGTACGGTGTTCACGCCGCGGCACCCTTGCACGCGCCCGAAGGTGGCGAAGGTTGCCGAGGCGGAGAGTGTACTGGATATTGAGGCACTCGTTGAGGAAGCGATGGCAGGTATCCGCATAATCGATATTTAAGAAAAATGAAGGGAGGATGGCTGTAATGAGCAAGGTACAGACGGTTCGCCTGTTCGGTGTGTCGGAGAATACGATACGCGAGCGGTTGACGGACGTGCTGTCGAGTGATGCGCTGGCGGCTGTCCTCTCGGTTTGTGAGGAGGATGCGGCCTTGCAGCTGGAAGCGGCGGAGGATGCCGTTGTGGAGCAGGCGGCGGATACGGTTATCAACCGTCTGGGCGGCTACGTGTACAGCGACAAGGGGGAATCCTTGGAGCAGCTGGCGGTATCCTTGCTTATACAAAAAGATAAAACCGTTGCCTTGGCGGAATCCTGCACGGGCGGTCTGCTTGCCTCGCGGCTGACGGGGGTCAGCGGATGCTCGCAGGTGTTCGGCACGGGCGTGGTATCCTATTCGTGGGATTGCAAGAAACGCTTGCTCGGCGTATCGGCGGATACGCTGGATACGTACGGGGCGGTCAGCGATGAAACTGCCCGTGAAATGGCAGACGGCATTCGCCGTCAGTCGGATGCCGATATCGGCATCGCCATCACGGGTGAGGCAGGTCCCAACGCCGCCGAGGACAAGCCCGTCGGCACGGTATTTGTCGCGCTGGCGGATGCGCGCCGCACGTGGGTGAAAGCGTTGCAGTTGGATGCCGCTACGCTGGACCGTGCCGCCATTCGCCGTGTAGCGGCATCGTATGCGCTGGATATGCTGCGCCGCTATTTGCAGGCTTACCCGACGGTGATGGCAGGAGGCGAACGGCACAGCGACTATATGGAGCGCCGCCGTCAGACACCCGAGCCGTCGACGGCAGGGCATCGGCTGGTATCGGCGGTACTGCCTTGGCGCGGAAACCGCAAGCGTCGGTTGCTGAAAACAACGGCGTGGATAGCGATGCTGGCTGTGCTGATTAGCGGTGTGGTTACAGTATACAATCATATTCTCACGCCGATAACCAACCGTGAATTGCAGGACGATTTGGCGAATTTGTATTGGGGTGACACCGCGGACTTGACCGATGGACAGCCTGATAACGACAATTATCCCGTCGGTATGACGGCGCAATTCCGCGGTTTATATGACATCAATGACGATATTGCCGGCTGGATATGCATTCCCGAAACAACGATGAATTATCCCGTTACGCTGTACGCGGACGGTTATTACGGCAATCACAATTTTAACGACCAATATTCCGTTTACGGACAACCGTATTTTTACGACGGCAATACGCGCGACACCCTGCAAACGGATACGGTGTTGGCCATTCACGGCAACAATACGCGCGATGAGCAGATGTTTTCCTCCCTGTTGTCGTACCGCCGCATTGCCTATTTGCGCGAGCATCCGTATATCGAGATGAATACCCTGTACTCCGCGGCGTGGTGGGAGATTTTCGCCGTAGCGGTGGTGGATGAACGGGACCGCGCATCGAAATTTGACTATTTTTGCCGCAATTTCGCGGACGATGCCGCATACGACACCTACATAGACGGGCTTTGCCGCCGTTCATTGTTCCGCGCAAATATTAAGCCCACAAAGCAAGAACCGCTGTTGCTGCTGGTGACCAACGCAGAGAAGGAATACGGCTTCTCGGGAGCGCGGCTGGTGATAGCGGCGCGAAAAGTCACCATCGGGCAAACACAGGCGACGTATACGGTCAATCCGCAGATGCTATGGCCGACCGCCTATAAGCGAGCGACTGCGACTCGTTCAACCACCACAACGGTTACGACAACCACGACCACAACGGTTACGACAACGACCACCACACAGACCGCGGATGACACCACCATGAGCACGCAGACAGCGGAAAGCACGACTTCCTCGACGCAGGATAGTGACACCACCACGACCACCCTGCCGACCGACGATACTACCCCCGAGGATACCAATACCGACGATACGGAGAATAACGACGATGATTATCTTGGGAATTGACCCCGGTTATGCCATTATCGGCTGGGGCGTCATCCGTTACGAGCGCGGACGGTTTGTGCCGCTGGATTTCGGCGCCATTACCACACCGGCAGGTATGCCGTTTACGCGCCGTTTGGAATGTATTTACGACGAGCTTTGTGCGATACTGGCAAAGCATACCCCCGACGCGGTAGCGATTGAGAAGCTGTATTTCCAGAATAACCAAAAGACCGCAATTGACGTGGCGCAGGCGCGCGGCGTGACGATGCTGGCGATTCATAAGAGCGGCGTGCCGATTTATGAGTACACCCCCTTACAGGTCAAAAGCGCGGTCACGGGCTTCGGGCAGGCACAAAAGCCGCAGGTGATGGAGATGACTAAGCGGTTATTGCGGCTCAAAGCTGTGCCGAAGCCCGACGATACCGCTGATGCGTTGGCGATTGCCATTTGCCACGCGCAATACGGCGGCACGGCGCTCAAACTATCTTTAAGGAAGTGACGGTTATGCTGTATAGTGTTAAAGGTGAGCTTATCCATTTAGAGCCGCGCGTGGCGGTGATTTGTTGCGGCGGCGTGGGTTTTCGTTGCCAGATTACGATGAACACGGCGCGCCAACTGCCCTCGATCGGCAACGAGGCGATGCTGTATACGATGATGAACGTGCGCGAGGATGCCATTGAGCTGTTCGGCTTCGCCTCGCAGGAAGAGCTGATGAGCTTTAAGCAGTTGACTGCCATTTCGGGCGTCGGCCCCAAGGTGGGGCTGTCGATTTTGTCCGAATTGTCCCCCGAAAAGGTGGCGCTGGCGGTTGCGGCAGGCGACTATAAGGCGCTGACCAAGGCGGCAGGCGTCGGCCCCAAGCTCGCACAGCGCATTGTGCTCGAAATGAAGGATAAGGTGCAGGCGCTGACATCCTTAGGCGGCATTGAGATGCCGTCGGGCGGTGTGGTGTCGGCGGCAGGCAACGCCGCGCAGGCAGTGGATGCCTTGACGGTGTTGGGCTTTACCGCCGGCGAGGCATCGGCGGCAGTCGGCAAGCTGGATAGCTCCCTGCCGGTGGAAACGCTGGTACGGGATGCGCTCAAAATGCTGGCACGGCGAGGGTAAGAAGGATATTGTGTGAAAGGGGGCGGAGGCCTTGGTGGATTGTGTGATTATCGGCGGTGGAGCCGCAGGATTAGCAGCGGCGTGCTACTTGGGGCGTGCCGCCGCCGAGCAACACGTACATAAAACGATCACGGTGCTGGAAAAGGCGCCGCGCGTGGGCAAAAAACTGCTCGCCACGGGCAACGGCACCTGCAATTTGACGAATATACACGCCGCTAAGGCGCATTATCACGGCGATGCGGCGTTGGCACAGCGATTGATAACCGCGTTTTCACCCATTCAGGCAATGGACTTTTTCACCTCCATCGGGGTGGATTGCGTTACGCGTGCGGATGGTAAGGTGTATCCTGCCAGTGAGCAGGCGGCGGCGGTGCTGGATGCTCTGCGGTTGGAGGCGGCGGCGCTTGGCGTGGATACGCGGTGCGACTGCCCCGTATCCGCCATAATCCCCACGCGTGACGGTTATCGGCTAACTACCCCCGAAGGGGATATTGCCGCCCGTCAGGTGCTGGTGTGTGTCGGTGGTGCGGCGGCACCCTCGCTCGGCGGCAGTGCCGAGGGGTATCGGTTGCTCACCGACCTCGGTTGTGCCAAAACACCGCTGTTTGCTTCTATTGTGCAGCTGCGCACTGCCACGGATTTTGTGCGCTCGGTCAAGGGTATTCGCGTGGATGGCGAGGTAGCCTTGCGGCTGGACGGCAAAGTGCTTGCCGTGGCAAGCGGCGAGATTTTATTCACCGATTACGGTCTGTCGGGTCCGGCGGTGATGAGCATCGCTCGTCACGCGGCGGATTGGGAGCGCCGCAAGAAGGGCTGTTTAACAGCGACCATTAACCTGCTTCCCGATTGGGAGGAGCAGGCCTTGTGCGAACGGATTGCGGCGCGCAGCCGCCTGCGTGGGCGTAAATTGGAGGATCTGCTGACGGGACTGCTGCACAAACGCGTGGGCCAGACGGTACTGCGTGTGGCAGGGGTCACGCCGCTTGACCGCCCTGCCGACACGCTCACCGACGAGGAGTGTGCGCGTGTGGCGACGGTCATTCACGGCTGGGAATTGGCGGTGACGGGTACGCAGGGCTTTGGTGGCGCGCAGGTGACTGCCGGCGGCATTGCTACGTCCGCTTTTGCCCCCGATACGCTGATGCACCGTCAGCATCGCGGCTTGTACGCCGCCGGCGAGGTGTTGGATGTGGACGGCGATTGCGGCGGCTATAACCTGCAATTTGCGTGGAGCAGTGCGTACGTCGCGGCGAAGGCGATTGTGGCGAACTGGTAGGGGGAAACGATATGTTGCGAATAACCGGCATAGCGATGCCGTTATCCTATACCGAGAATGACCTGCGCCGCCGTGCCGCGACGATGCTGGGAGTATCGCCTGCGCAGGTGCTGACCTGCCGTTTGGCTAAACGGTCGGTGGATGCGCGAAAAAAAGATACCGTCCATTTCGAAATAGCCGTGGACGTGACGGTGAAGGACGAAGCGGCGGTGCTGGGCGGCAAAAAATGCCGCCGTGGGCAGGTGTCGGTGGTGACACCAAAGCCGTATACCATCCTGCCGTTGTCCGCGCCGCCTGCGGTTTCGCCCGTGGTGGTGGGAAGCGGTCCTGCCGGATTGTTTGCCGCACGGACGTTGGCGCGCGCAGGTGCGCGCCCCATCCTACTGGAACGGGGCGGCGATGTGGACAGCCGCCGACGGGCGGTGGACACCTTCCGCCGTACGGGTGTGTTGGATACCGTGTCCAACGTGCAATTCGGAGAGGGCGGTGCCGGTACCTTCTCGGACGGCAAGCTCAATTCGGGCATTAAGGACCCACGCAGTCGCGCGGTGCTGGAAGCCTTTGTTGAGGCAGGAGCGCCTGCGTCGATCTTATGGCAGGCAAAGCCGCATATCGGCACGGATGAGCTGATAAAGACCGTGCGCAGTCTGCGGCAGGAGATTATACAATACGGCGGACAGGTGCGGTTTTTCACGCAGGTGACGGATGTGGTTGTGGACAACGGCCGTCTGGTTGCCCTGCGGCTGAAAACACCCGAGGGCGAAGAAGAACTGGCGTGCGAGCAGGCGATTTTTGCGGTCGGTCACAGCGCGCGCGACACGATGGAGATGCTGTGCCGCCGCGGCTTACCGATGGAGCAAAAGCCGTTTGCGGTGGGTGTGCGCATCGAGCATCCGCGCGTGATGATTGATGCGCGTCAATATGGCACCGCCGCTGGGCATCCGGCGCTGGGTGCCGCCGAGTATAAACTCAGTTGCCGCCCCGACGGCGGACGCGGTGTATACACATTTTGTATGTGTCCCGGCGGCGTGGTTATCGCGGCGGCATCGGAGGATGGCGGCGTGGCGGTCAACGGGATGAGCGAACACGCACGGGATGCGGAGAATTCCAACAGCGCCTTGTTGGTCGGCGTGGACCCGTCGGATTTTGGCAGTGAGCATCCGCTGGCCGGCTTTGCGTTTCAGCGGCGGATGGAACAGGCGGCGTATACGCTGGGCGGTGGTGATTACCGCGCGCCCGTGCAATTGGTGGGCGATTTTCTGCAAAACCGCGCATCCACCACGCTGGGAGACGTGCGCCCGTCGTATTTGCCGGGGGTGACACCAACGGATTTACGCGAGGCGTTACCGCCCTTTGTCAGCGAATCGCTCAAAGCGGCGTTGCCGCTATTCGGACGCCAGCTTCGCGGCTTTGACCGCCCCGATGCGGTGCTGACGGGGGTGGAGAGTCGCTCGTCCTCGCCCGTGCGGCTATTGCGTGACAGCAAGGGCGAATCCGCCGTTTCGGGCATTTATCCCTGCGGCGAGGGCGCCGGTTATGCAGGCGGCATTCTGTCGGCGGCGGTGGACGGTATGCGTTGCGCCGAGTGGGTGTTGGCCGCCGTTCGTTAAGGTTATATGTGCCACGGCACAAAGGATAAAAAGGAGACGAAACTATGATTTTTCAGCAAGCTAAACCCGTCTGGCAACAAGGACAGCAGAAGGAATGGACCATCACGCTGGGTTTTTACACCAAGACAAATACGCCTGCGCAGGAGGCCATTCTGCGTGTGGCGACATCCGGTTTTTATCGGGTGACCGTCAACGGCAAATTCGCCTATTACGGCCCGATTCGCTGTGCGCACGGCCATTATCGCGTGGATGAGGTGCCGCTGACCGAATATATGACCGAGGCGGAGAACCACGTAGCGGTGGAGGTTGTCAACTATTACGTGCCGTCCTACTATTCGCTGAAACAACCCGGTTTTATCCAATTGGAACTGGAAAAAGACGGCGTTATCGTTGCCGCTACGGATGAGAAGCCGCTTGGCTTTGATGTATATCGTCTCAACCAGCGCGTACGCAACGTCCAGCGATACAGCGTACAGCGCACCTTTATGGAGGACTACCGTCTGAGCCCTGCTACGGATGCATGGCAGGTCGGCAATCCCTCGCCCGATGCTGAGGTGTGTGCGCTGGAAGTGACCGAGGAAAAGATGCTGCTGCCGCGCGAATTGCCGTTGCACACCTTCCCTGTAACACAGCCGAGCGAGGTAATTGCGCACGGCAAGGTGACGGTGGGCGCTCCTTTGGATAATCCTGCACGTGACCGTGCGCTGAATAATACCGTCTATCCCGGCTTTGCGATCGAGGAGATGGATGTTGTTCACACGGACGAGGTACAGCGGTTTGCGTACACCCAGACCGCGGGCGGTCGTGCCTACGACGGCAAAACCGCCCTCACCGAGGGCAGTTATGAGGTTCTCAAATTACCGCGCGAGTGTACGGGCTTCACCGCGATGGATATCCACTGCGAACAGGCGGCAGACGTGTATATGCTGTACGATGAGAGACTCACGGACGGTACGGTGGATGCGCTGCGTATGTGCTGTGCAAACGTTATCCGTTTACGCTTGCAGCCCGGTGACTATCACTTTATGAATCGGGAGCCGATGGGGTATCTCTACTTTAACCTTGTGTGTGTCAGCGGCAAGGTGACGGTGAGCAACATTCATATGCTGGAATATATTCATCCGCTTGAACGCACGATTGACCTGCCCTCCGACAATGCTGACGAGCAGATGATGTTCGAGGCGGCGTGGCACACCTTCCGCCAGAATGCGGCGGATTTGTTTACCGATTGCCCCACGCGCGAGCGTGCAGGCTGGCTGTGTGACAGCTTCTTCATCGGTCGCGCCGCGCAGTTCTTTACGGGCGACGCGCGGATGGAAAAGCAGTTCTTAGAGAATTTCATCCTGCCCGACAGCTTTTATAAGCTACCCGACGGTATGGTGCCGATGTGCTATCCGGCGGATCATATTAGCGGCAATTTTATCCTTAACTGGGCGCTGTGGTACGTCGCAGAGTTGGAGGATTACTCGCGCCGCACGGGGGATACCGCGCTGGTCGCACGCTCGAAGGATCTTATCTACCGTATGCTCAAATACTTAAAGACCATCGAGAACGACGACGGTCTGCTCGAACGTCTGCCCGGATGGGCGTTCGTCGAATGGTCGAAGGCGAACGAGCTTGTGCAGGACATCAATTTCCCGAACAATATGGTTTACGCCTATATGCTGCGCGTGGCAGGTAAAATGTATGATGACGCGGCCCTGCTCGACAAGGCAGAAGCGCTCAAAAAGACCATCATCGCGCGTTCGTTTAACGGCGAGTTCTTTGTGGATAACGAGGTGTATAATGAGGACGGCGTGCCTGTTTCCACGGGGGAAACCTCCGAAACCTGCCAGTATCACGCCTTTTTCTTCGGCCTTGTCACGCCTGAGTCGCATCCTGAGCTGTGGCACAAGCTGATTACCGATTTCGGGCCTCAGCGCGAGCGGACGGGTCTGTACCCCAAGGTCTATCCTGCCAACGCCTTCACGGGCAATCTGTTGCGCTTGGATATTCTGCTGCGTTACGGACTGTACGACCAGTGCCGCCGCGAGGTGCTCGGCTACTACACCGATATGGCGCGCCGCACCGGCACGCTGTGGGAGCATATGAACGGCGAGGCAAGCTGTAATCACGGCTTTGCGGCGTATACCGCCAACCTGCTCTACTATTCCATTAAAAAGGAAGAGCCACCCTATAAAATGA
>JAZOCH010000085.1:0-3541 GCA_045596425.1 Acutalibacteraceae bacterium
TTCCTAAGACCGCTTGGCCTCCGACTTCGCTGTCAATGAGATCCTGCAACACACAGCCGGCACCGACGGCAGGAAGCTGGTCGGTATCCCCGACCAAAATCAGCCGACAGCCCGTTTTGACCGCGCGCAACAGACTTTCAAACAGCAGGGTATCCACCATCGACATTTCGTCCACGACCACCGCGTCGGCGTCCAGCGGATTTTTCTCATTGCGTTCAAAGGAATGAGTCTCTCCCTCATCCCAGCGCACCTCCAACAGACGGTGCAGGGTTTTCGCCTCGTGGCCCGTCAATTCGGCAATGCGTTTTGCCGCTCGTCCCGTCGGCGCGGCAATCGCTACCGTCTCCCCCATACTTTCCAACAGGGTGATGATACCACGCAGAGTCGTCGTTTTACCCGTACCGGGGCCGCCCGTCAAAATCAAGGTGCCTTTTTCGATCGCCTCAATCATCGCGCGGCGTTGTTGGGTTTCATATTCTATATGAAAATTGCGTTGCATCGCATCAATGCGCAGTTCCAAGTCCTCCACGGCAATTTGCGAAAAACCGCTCATCAGCCGCAACCGCACCGCAATAAAGCTCTCCGCCTCATACATCCGCGGCAGGAATAAAAACTCTCGACCGCCGATGGTTTCCTGCTGTAAGTCCAAGCCGATCATTCGCTCCAAAACGGATTCCACCGCCTCGGTAGGAACGTCCAGCAAAGTAACCGCCGTCGGAATGACCTTATCCTTCGGCAGGCAGGTGTGTCCGTTGCCTTGGTTGTGTTGCAGAACGTACACAATGCCTGCCTCTAAGCGGTGCGTATCCAGCTTATCCGCGCCCATCGCCATACTCAGCTGATCCGCTCGCTCAAAGCCGATATACAGCCCCGTGGTGCACAGCAGATACGGGTTGGCTTTAATTTTTATGAGGGTCGAGGGACCGAACTTCTTCCAGCAGCGCAGCGCCTCCGCCGGGGTGAGTCCGTAATTGGCAAAGGTCATCACCACCTCGCGCAGACCGAACTGCGCACAAAAGCTCTGTCCCATCTCGCGCGCTTTTTTCAGCGAGATACCTTTAATCTTGGCGAGTTCCTCCGGCTCCTGCTCCAACACGCGCAATGCGTCCGCGCCGAAGCGGTCAACAATGCGCGACGCGGTACTCGGGCCGATGCCGCGCACCGCCCCCGATGCCAGATACCGCAGTATGGCGGCGGCATCGGTGGGCAGACTGCTCTCGCAGGCGGTCGCCTTAAATTGTCTGCCGAAGCTGGGATGCTCCACATACTCGCCTTGCAAGCGCAGATATTCCCCGACCTGTACGGTCGGGAACGTACCCACCACGGTTTCCAGCGCGTCGCCGATATCCAATTCCAGCACGGTCCAACCGTTCTCTTCGTTAGCGAAAACAATATGCTCCACCGTGCCGTTTAATTGTGTTGCATTCTCCTGCGCCACGCCGTTACCCTCCTTTTATTCTTCCCGAAAATCTTGCAATTCCTCCGCCAAAGCGGTTAATCCCTCCGCGGTCACGACGGTGACCGACGGATTCTCTCTGGTCAATTTTTCTACCATACGGCGCTGTTGCTCATTCACAGCAGGAATCAGCACCAGCGTTCGTTCCGTACGGGTGTCCGCCCACGCCGCCTGCGCCTGCAAGCACCGAAACAGCGGCTCCATCGCCGCGCGGCATTGCGGCACCGCCAACCGCATACATGTTACGTAGCGCGGACAGCGAAACGCCCACAGACACAAACGCCGCATGAGCTGTGCGCATCCGTACAGCGCCAACAACAGCACCAGCACCGCCGCCAACCATTCCCCGAAAGACATTGACACCCCTCCCCGAATATCGGTCGTTACTGCCAGTGTATGCGGCATAACGGGGTGCGTGCGTGTCCATAGACTAACTGTTATATCGGCTGATATTCTGACGGAACAACAGCCGCATCAGCGCCTTGCCGTTAAACGGGATGATAGGATAGAGATACTTGCCCTCTGCGGCGGTACGGGTGGTAACCATCAGCACCGCAATCAGCACCAAGCCGCCGATAAGCCCCCATCCGTGGAACAACCACGTGAGGATGAGCAGCAGCATACGGAACAGCTTGACCGCATAGGTCAGCTCGTGACTCGGCTGGGTAAAGGATGCGATAGCAACAAAAGCCATATACGCAAGCAGTTCGGGCTCAAACAATCCTGCCTGCACCGCAAACTCCCCGAAAATCAGCGCGCCGACTAAGCTCAGCGCGTTGCTCAGCGAGGTCGGGGTATTAAGACTCGCCAGTTTTAACACGTCAATGAGCATCTCCACCAGCAATAACTGCACGATGATGGGGATGCCGCCCGGCTCTTTAATGCGAATAAACTCCAACGCCTGCGGAATGCGGTCGGGGTTTTGAATGAGCCAGTACCACACGGGGGTAAGGAACAACGTCGCAACAAAAATCAGTCCGCGCACCAAGCGCAGATACGTTCCCACCAGCGGCGGAAAATAAAAATCGTTGGTATCCTGCGAAAAATCAAAAATAGAGGTCGGCAAAATCATCGCGGCAGGCGAATTATCCACCAGCACGATGATCTGTCCCTCTGCCACACACGCCGCCGCACTGTCGGGGCGCTCGGTGTAGCGGATACGGGGGAACGGGTTATACCACTGCCCTCGCAACAGGCATTCCGCTAAGCTTTCCTGCCCCATCGTCAGCGTGGGGATGGTGATACTTTTGAGCCGCTGGCGCAACCGTTCAAGGTACTTCTTATTCACCCGTCCCGTCATATAGCACAGACACACGTCCGTTGAGGAAACACTGCCCACGGGAATGACCTCAAAGGTCAGCGAGGGGTCGCGCAATCGCCGCCGAATCATCGCGGCGTTGAACACCAGCGTTTCCACCAAGCCGTCACGCGCGCCGCGCAAAACACGGTCGGATTCGGGCTCCTGCACGCCGCGCACGGGGTAGGTACGGGTATCGATGAGGATGATGCGGTCAAGTCCCTGCACCACCAACGCCGTTACCCCCGACAACACCTGCGTAACCACCTTTTCCGTATCGGCAGTGCAACCCACCTCAATGAAGGTGATAAACCGCTTGATAAATTCATTGCTGTCGGCAATCCCTTCTACGTCCTTCTCAGGTATCTTTGCCATAAATTCCAGCATCCGTTCCAGCACCTCGTCCTTGGAAAGCCCATCCACAAAGAACATCGAGGCCGACCGATGGCCCACGGTCAATTCGCGGAACATCATATCGAAGCTGGCATCCACGCGCAATTTTTCTTTCAGCGTGGCGATGGTTTCCGTATACGTCAATCCATATCACTCCTTTTCTTATACGGAGTTAGTATGGATGATTTTTTTGCAAATATTTATTCGGCAATGGCGATAAACGCCGCCAGACTTCCGCGGTCATTGCCGCAGAAACGGTGCGACCACAATTTATCGGGGTGACAGCGTGTACACACGTCGGTAACGGTGATATTCTCCGCCTTGACGCCTGCACCCAGCAGGTATCGGCGGGTGACCTCCCACAAATCAATGTGATATTTTCCGTTTTTATCATC
>JAZOCH010000086.1:0-3387 GCA_045596425.1 Acutalibacteraceae bacterium
GATTGAGAAATCGGTCAAGGGCTATAAAGAGATTGAGTTTGAGGTTATGCGCGACTCCGCGGACAACGCCATCACCATCTGTGGTATGGAGAACGTTGACCCCGTCGGCGTGCATACGGGCGACTCCATTGTTGTGGCACCCATTCTGTCGCTCAATGACCACGACCTCAAAATGCTCAACGACAGCGCTATCAAGATTATCCGCGAACTGAAAATCGTGGGCGGCTGTAACGTGCAGTACGCGCTCAATCCCTATACCAGTGAATATTACCTCATTGAGGTCAACCCCCGTGTGTCGCGTTCTTCCGCTTTGGCTTCTAAGGCGAGCGGCTTCCCGATTGCGCGTGTGACTGCCAAAATTGCGGTGGGTATGACGCTCGACGAGATTCCCGTGGCCGGCGGTACGGCGGCTATCGTGCCGCAGCTCGACTATATCGTGGCGAAGTTCCCGCGCTTCCCGTTCGATAAGTTCACCTCTGCACCCAACACCCTCGGTACTCAGATGAAGGCGACGGGTGAGGTGATGGGCATCGGCTCCAATTTGGAGGAGTGCTTTCTCAAATCCGTGCGCTCGCTGGAAACAGGTGTGGACCACTTCTACCATGCCAAGTTTGACGGCAAGACCAAGGAAGAGCTGCTTGATTATATCCGCGAATTTAAGGATGATAATATCTATGCTGTTACGCAGTTGGTGCGTTTGGGTATGACCACCGAGGAACTGCACGAGGCGACCAAGATCACCCCCTTGTTTCTCGACAGCATCAAGCGCATCGTGGAGATGGAAAATACCCTGCGCGCCAACCGCGGCGACGAAGCGATTCTGCGTGCAGCGAAGAAGATGGGCTTTGCGGATACCGTGATTGCCCGTCTGTGGGGCGTGGACGAGATTGCGGTTTACGAGCAGCGTAAGGCGGCAGGCATCACGCCCGTGTTCCGTATGGTGGATACAATGCACACCGGTAAGTATATTGCCTACCTCTACTCCTCCTACACGGGTGAAAACGATTCCCGTCTTACCGACAAGCGCAAAATCGTTGTACTGGGCGCCGGTCCTATCCGCATCGGTCAGGGTGTGGAGTTTGACTATTCCACCGTACACGCGGTGCAGACTATCAAAAAGGCAGGCTACGAGGCCATTATCATCAACAATAACCCCGAAACCGTGTCTACCGACTACACCACGGGCGATAAGCTGTACTTTGAGCCGCTGACGCCCGAGGACGTGATGGCGATTCTCGACTTTGAACAGCCCGAGGGTGTCATTGCCTCGCTCGGCGGCCAGACCGCCATCAACCTCGCGGAGCCGCTGATGAAGCGCGGTGTCAAGATCGTCGGCACCGATTGTGCGGCGATTGAGCGCGCGGAGAACCGCGACAGCTTCGAGAAGATTTTGCGTGAACTCGACATTCCTCAGCCCAAGGGCAAGGCGGTGACCAATATCGAGGACGGCATCAAGGCCGCCAACGAGATCGGCTACCCCGTGCTGGTGCGCCCCTCCTTCGTGCTCGGCGGCCGCGCGATGCAAATCGTTGCCAAGGACGAGGACCTGCGCCACTACCTCAAAACCGCGGTGGAAATCGACGAGGACAAGCCCGTGCTGGTGGATAAGTACCTGCAAGGTAAAGAGGTCGAGGTGGATGCCATCTGCGACGGTCAGGACGTGTTCGTCCCCGGCATTATGGAGCTGGTTGAGCGTACGGGTGTGCACTCCGGTGACTCCATCAGCGTGTATCCCACCTTCTCCATCTCGGACAAGGTCAAGGGTACCATCCTGCAATATGCGAAGAAGCTGGGACTCGGCATTGGCATCGTCGGTCTGTACAATATTCAGTTCATTGTGGATAAGGACGACAACGTGTTCATCATCGAGGTGAATCCCCGTTCTTCCCGTACCGTACCGTTCCTGTCCAAGGCGACGGGTTACAGCCTTGCGGACATCGCCACCGAGGTTATTCTCGGCAAATCCCTCAAAGAGCAGGGCATCTTCAAGCTTTATCCCGAGGAGAAAAACCGCTTCTACGTCAAGGTGCCGGTGTTCTCGTTCAATAAGATTAAGGGTCTGGACGCCTATCTGTCTCCCGAAATGAAGTCCACGGGAGAAGCCATCGGCTACGACGACAAGCTTTGCCGCGCGATGCAAAAAGCGTTGGTTGCCGGCGGTATCTCGTTGCAGAATTACGGGACCGTCATCGTCACCCTTGCCGACGAGGATAAGGAGGAGGCGTTGCCGCTGGTTAAGCGCTTCTACGATATGGGCTTTAACATTGAGGCGACCATCGGCACCGCAAACTTCCTCAAAGAGCACGGCATCCGTACGCGTGTGCGCAAGAAACTGCTCGAAGGCAGTGAGGAGATTTTTGAATCCATTCGCGCAGGCTACGTCAGCTACGTTATCAATACCCGTGCGATTATGTCGGGTGTTCACTATGAGGACGGCATTGCGATTCGCCGCTGCGCGGTGGAGAACGGCGTGACGCTGTTCTCCTCGCTCGACACCGTGCGCATCGTGCTGGACGTTCTCGAAGAGATTACCAACAAGGTGTCTACGATTGATGCGTAAACTCCCAACAGAAAGAGGGATATACTTTGAAACAAGTGGTTTATACCGTCGTGAGCAATCAGCCGATTGCTCGTGACGTATACAAGATGGTGCTGGCAGGAGACACCTCCGCCATCACCGCTCCCGGGCAGTTTATCAACCTGCAACTTGACGGCTTCTATCTGCGCCGCCCGATCTCGGTGTGTGACTACGACGCTGACACCGTCACCCTGCTGTATAAGGTGGTGGGCGGCGGCACCGAGGCGATGAGCGAGCTTGCAAGCGGTGACAAGGTAGATGCCTTGACAGGGTTAGGGAACGGCTTTAATACCGCCAAGAGTGGGGATAAACCCCTGCTCATCGGCGGCGGTGTGGGCGTTCCGCCGATGTTCAATCTCTGCAAGGTGTTACTTGCCGAGGGAAAGAAGCCAACCGTCATTCTGGGGTTTAATTCTGCTGCCGATGTGTTTTATGAGGCGGAATTTCAGGCGCTCGGCGTGGATACGGTGGTCACCACCGCAGACGGCAGTTACGGAATGAAAGGCTTTGTCACCGATGCGATGAAAGGGCTTACTTACAGCTACTTCTACACCTGCGGTCCTGAGCCGATGTTCCGTGCCATCGATAAGGTGGCGGCAACCAGTGGTCAGTACAGCTTTGAGGAGCGTATGGGCTGTGGCTTCGGTGCGTGCATGGGCTGCTCCTGCAAGACGCTGACCGGCTACAAGCGCATCTGCAAGGAAGGGCCGGTTATGGAAAAGGAGGAGATCCTATGGGAGCGTTGAGTGTCAATCTCTGTGGGTTGGAGCTGGATAACCCGATTATCCCTGCCAGCGGTACTTTCGGCT
>JAZOCH010000087.1:0-2047 GCA_045596425.1 Acutalibacteraceae bacterium
CCGAGGACGAGCGCTATACGCATCTGCACGGTTGCCACGTCATTCTGCCGCTTCTCAATAAAGAAATCCCCATCGTGTGCGACGAGCACGCCGATATGACCAAGGGTACGGGTGTCGTGAAGATCACCCCTGCCCACGACCCCAACGACTTTGAGGTGGGTAAGCGGCACGACCTGCCCGTCATCCGCGTATTTACGTACGACGGGCATATGACAGGTGCAGCGGACAAAGCCGCCGCGGACGAGCTTATCGCCAGCGGTCGCGGTGCGGTGGATGAGCCCGAAGTGCTCGACTGCGGCAAGTACGCAGGTCTCACCGCCCTCGAAGCGCGTAAGGTCATTCTCGCTGACCTCGAATTGGGCGGTTACCTCAAAGAGACTGAGGACCTCAAACACGACGTCGGAACCTGCTACCGTTGCCATCAGGTCATTGAACCGATGGTGTCCAAGCAGTGGTTTGTGAAGATGGAGCCGCTTGCCGGCCCTGCCATCGAGGCGGTGGAAAAGGGTGAGATCACCTTTGTCCCCGAGCGCTTCACCAAGAACTACCTCAACTGGATGCGCGCCACGCGCGACTGGTGCATCTCCCGTCAGCTGTGGTGGGGACATCAGATTCCTGCTTATTACTGCGACGATTGCGGCGAGACCGTAGTCGCCAAAGAAGCGCCTGCCGTTTGTCCGAAGTGCGGCGGCACCCACCTGACGCAAGACCCCGACACCCTCGACACGTGGTTCTCCTCCGCGTTGTGGCCCTTCTCCACCCTCGGCTGGCCGAATAACACCGAGGAGCTGGATTACTTCTATCCCACCGATACGCTGGTGACGGGCTACGACATCATCGGCTTCTGGGTAAGCCGTATGATCTTCTCGGGCCTTGCTTACACCGACAAGGTGCCCTTTAAGACGGTGCTTATCCACGGTCTGGTGCGCGACTCGCAGGGCCGCAAGATGTCGAAATCCCTCGGCAACGGCGTGGACCCGCTCGAAGAAATCGACAAGTACGGTGCGGATGCGCTGCGCTTTATGCTCGCGACGGGTAACAGCCCCGGAAACGATATGCGCTATATGACCGACAAGGTGGAGGCATCGCGCAACTTCGCCAACAAGCTGTGGAACGCCGCGCGCTTCGTGCTGATGAACCTCGAAGGTCACGAGATCTCCCTTGCCCTGCCCGAGGAGCTGACCTTGGAGGATAAGTGGATTCTCTCGCGCTTTAATGACCTCGCGCAGGCAGTCACCGACAACCTCGAAAAATTCGAGCTTGGTATCGCGGTGAGCAAGCTGTACGATTTCATTTGGGACACCTACTGCGACTGGTACATCGAGCTGTGCAAGTCCCGTTTGCAAGGCGACGACGCCGACAGCGCGCGTCGCGTGCTGGTCTACGTGATGACGGGTATGCTGGGGCTCCTGCATCCCTTTATGCCGTTTGTCACCGAGGAAATCTGGCAGTCCCTGCCCCACGAGGGTGAGACGCTGATGTGCTCGGCGTGGCCGACCTACGACGAGGCCCTGCATTTCCCGGCACAGGAGAAGGAGATGGAGCGCATTATGGCGGCAATCCGCGCGATTCGTAACCGCCGCGCCGAGATGAACGTGCCGCCCTCCCGTAAGGCAGACCTGTACATCGAAACCGTCTTTGCCGACACCTTTGCGGCAGGCGTGCCTTTCCTGCAACGACTCGCCTCTGCCGCGAACGTGCATATTGGGGATAGCTTTGCCGTTGACGGCACGGTCAACATCGTCACCGCCGACGCCACGGTCAAGATTCCGCTGAATGAACTGGTGGACAAGGCCGCGGAGCTGGAACGTCTTGCCCGTGAAAAGGCAAACGTGCAAAAACAGCTCGACGGCGTGATGTCAAGGCTTAACAACAAAGCGTTCACCGACAAGGCGCCTGCCGCCGTAGTGGACGGTGCGCGCGCACAGGCCGCGCAGTTGCAAGAAAAACTCGCCCTGCTCGAACAGTCGATGCAGCAAATGCAATAAGACAACAAAAAAAGAAAGAGGCCAAATGGCAACCGACTTTTTTGTTTTAATCCTTACAA
>JAZOCH010000088.1:0-4478 GCA_045596425.1 Acutalibacteraceae bacterium
ATTTCATTTTTTTATTGAGATTTTGCAAGTTTCAGTATATAATAAAGAAATGAATGGAAAATATGTTTATGTGTATCATTTGTGAAGGGAAGTTTGACTATGTTTTTGAATCGTGATATCGGTATCGATCTCGGCACGGCGAACACACTGGTATTTATGCGCGGCAAGGGAATTGTGATGCGTGAGCCTTCGGTGGTTGCCGTGGATGTGAAGAAGGATGAAGTGATGGCTGTCGGTAGCGAGGCCAAGGATATGATCGGTCGTACTCCCGGCTCGATTTCCGCTGTTCGTCCGCTTAAAGACGGCGTTATTGCGGATTTCGAGGTAACCTCAGCAATGCTGCGCTATTTTATTAAGCGTTCTCTTAAATCCACGCTGTTCCATCGTCCTCGCTTGATTGTTTGCATTCCCTCGGGCGTGACGGAGGTTGAGCGCCGCGCCGTTGAGGAGGCATCTCGTCTTGCCGGCGCGCGTGATGTACAGCTGATTACCGAGCCGATGGCAGCGGCTATCGGTGCCGGTTTGGAGGTTTCCGAGGCAGCAGGCTGTATGATCGTTGACATCGGCGGCGGCACCTCCGAGGTGGCGGTTATTTCGCTGGGCGACATCGTGACGGCGCAGTCGGTGCGTGTTGCCGGTGACGATTTTGATGAGGCAATCATTTCTTACATCAAAAAGAAATACAACCTGCTTATCGGTGAGCGTACGGCAGAAGAACTGAAAATCACCCTCGGCTCCGCGTTCCCGTATGAGAACGAGTCGTCGATGGATGTTAAGGGACGCAATTTGGTTGACGGTCTGCCCAAGAACATTGTTATTTCGGCAGAAGAGGTACGTGAGGCACTGGCGGATCCCGTCGGAGCAATCGTGGATGCCATTAAGTCTACGTTGGAGCGTACGCCGCCGGAGCTTAGCGCCGATATCATCACCAATGGTATTATGCTGACGGGTGGCGGTGCACTGCTGCGCGGTCTGGATATGTTAATCAACCGTGAGACGGGTATGCCGGTGCACGTAGCGGAAAATCCGCTTGATTGTGTCGCAATCGGTACGGGTAAATGCCTTGACATCGGTATGGTCAGCAATTTCCGCGCGAATCGCCGAGTTTAAAGCGCCAAGCGGAGGACAGCCACTGTCTTCCGCTTTTTGGTATTTTATTTGAAGGGAGTGAAACGGTGTGAAGGATTTTTTGAAGAGCTTTTTCGTTCGCGTGTTGGCGGTTGTCGCGTTGGCTTTGGTCGGTGTGATGATTTACAGTGCCTCCACGGGTGGACTTGCCGCCTTGCCGCAGACGTTGACGGGCGTTATTGTTACACCGTTTCAATCCTTGGTAAGCGGTATTTCGGATGGTGTGTCCGACTTTTTTGGGGGCATATTCGGCGGTGATGCACAGGCGCAGATTGAAGCCTTACAGAAAGAAAATGCCGAGCTTCGTCAGCAGATCGTGGATTATGATGAACTCAAACAACAGAACGATTGGTACACCGAGATTCTCGGCCTGCACGAGGCACATTCGGATTATACCTTCGCCTCGGGACGTGTCATTGGTCGAGATCCGTCGGACGCCTACGGCAATTTCACGATTGCGGCAGGTAAGAATGCGGATATTTCTGTCAACGATCCGGTTGTCACGACGAACGGCGATCTCGTCGGTGTGATTTGTGAGGTCGGTTTGACGTATTCCAAAGTGCGTACGGTGATGGACCCTGCCACCAAGGTGTCCGCGCAAATCAGCCGCACCGCAGACGCGGGCTATACCGCCGGCAGTACGGTAAGTATGGCACGCGCGCATCAGCTTCGCTTGACAACGTTGGAGCGCTCCTCCGGTGTGGCGATTGGTGATTATGTGGTGACCTCGGGTGTCGGCGGTATTTATCCCGGTGGCTTGCTTATCGGCAGTGTGCGTGAGATTACCAGTGCCACTGACGGTATGACGTTGGATGCGAACGTGGAATTGTTTGCTGATATCCTCAACGTAAAGCAGGTTATGGTCATCACTTCGTTTGACGGTCAGAGTTCATCTTCCGCAGAGTAAGCAATAGGAGAGAAGCGTATGAAAACGCGTGTCAATTCCAATCCTTTGGCGACACTTTTACAGCAGAAGAATTACCTCTCTTGGCTGATTTACGGCTTATCCACACTGTTGGTGGTTTTATTGCAGGCTGCGCCAAACGCTATTCCGACGGTCTTGAATGCTCGCCCTATTCCGCTGATAGTCTTTGTGATTAGTGTTGCTGTTTTAGGCGGTGCACGTACAGGTACGGCAGTCGGTGTGTTGGCCGGGCTTCTGTGGGGTGTCTTTTCCTTTCGCGTGTTTGCGTTCGATGCGATAGTACTGATGCTGTTCGGCTTGGTAGCCGGTTTGCTGGTAGAGTGGTATTTACGGGCGAATTTTTTCACCGCGATGCTGCTCTGCTCGTGCGGTATCGTATTGCACATATTCATCGAATGGCTGCTTTGTTACGTTATTTTCCAAAAAGAAAATTCGGTTGAGATACTGTTTAAGGTTTTACTTCCTAACGGCGCATACACCTTATTGTCGGCACCGCTGATTTATATGCTGTGCTATCTGATTGCGCGTTTTATTCGCCGCAGAGCGAACACCTGAATATAAATATCCCTTCTCGGAGGTGATGGCTATGTTGAATACGGATAGACCAAGCGGCACATTGAGTATGCGCCGTGTATTGGCGTTGTTCGTAACCATGGCGGTCATCTTCGGGGTTTTTTCTATCCGTTTGTTTAAGATTCAGATTATCGACGGAGAAGAATATGCGAATCTGGCGGAAATGGGGACGAAAACAACGATTTCCATCGCTGCATCCCGTGGGGAAATACTCGACCGAAATCAAATTCCTTTGGTTTCCAACCGCACCAGCTATGCGGTGGTGCTGGATTACAATTATTTCCCTCACGGCAGTATAAAAGAACAGAATGATTGCCTGCTTTTGCTTGTAAAATTGCTTACCGAGCAAAAAGAAGAATGGAACGACACTTTGCCCATTTCGGCGAAAACCCCATACACCTTTGCGGAGGACCGCGAATCGGGTGTCAATCGCCTCAAAAGCTATCTGCGTATGGCAAGCTATGCAACGGCAGACAACTGTATGGGGCAAATGATTGAGCTGTACGAGTTGGAGGAGTACACGGCTGAACAGCAACGCCAACTGGCAGGCATACACTACAATATGTCGGTGGCAGGTTTCGGCCAGCGTACACCGTATACGTTCGCGAACGACATAACGGCTGAAACAATGTACCGCATTTTGGAGAATAATGACCGTTTTCCCGGCGTCGACGTCAGCACGGTGCCCGTGCGCGAATACGTGAGCGGTGAAACGGCGTGCCATATCATTGGTAGTGTCGGCCCCATTTATGCAGAGGAATACGAAGCGCTGGCAGAGAAAGGGTATTCGTATAACGATACCGTCGGTAAAAGCGGTATCGAGGCGGCGGCGGAGAGCTATCTGCGCGGCAAAGCCGGCGCCCGTGTGCTGGTAAAGAACTCGGGCGGTACCGTTACCTCGGAGGAGGAAGCGACACCGCCGACTCCCGGCCAGACGGTGATTTTAAGTATTGATTCCAAGCTGCAACAAACGGCGCAGGATGCATTGGATAAGAAAATCAAAGAATTGCGCGCTACGGCACAGCAAGGCAAGGGTAAAGACGTCAAAAGTGGCTCGGTGGTTATGTTGGATGTGACCAACGGCGGTGTTATGGTTTGTGCCTCTTGGCCGAGCTACGACCTTTCCACTTACACGGAGAATTACACCGAGCTTGTCAATGATGAAGATAACCCGTTGTTTAACCGTGCGCTTTACGGTGCGTTCGCTTGCGGTTCGACCTTCAAGCCCGGTGTGGCGTTGGCGGCTATCACCGATGGTAAAATCGGCGCGACAACGCCGATAAATTGCACCAGAACGTATATGTACTATGCACCGAGTTATACACCGAATTGTATGGGATACCACGGCAATTTGACGGTAGTTAGTGCGTTGGAGAAATCGTGCAACTACTATTTTTACGATGTCGGCCGTTTAATGGGAAGCAATATTTTCCGCTATTTGTCCCTTTACGGTTTCGGCCAACGCACGGGCGTGGAGATTGGCGAGTCTTCGGGTGTTCAGCAAACACCCGAATCGCTCAAAGCCATCGGAAGCACGTGGGTGCCGGGCGATTATTTGCAGTTGGCTATCGGTCAGCGCGGATCATATACCCCCATTCAGTTGGCGGCGTATACCATGATGATTGCCAATAACGGCGTGCGCTATAAGACGCATTTCATCCATTCGGTGCGTAGCTTTGACAGTGCTACCGATACGGTAATCCAACCCGAAATCGCGGCGAAGGTCGAGTGGAGCGATACCGCGATGAGTTATGTTAAGAAGGGTATGGTCGCGGTCGGTAAATCGGGTACAGCAAGCCGATATTTTGCCTCGGCAAAATACACGGTGGCGTGTAAGACGGGTACGGCGCAG
>JAZOCH010000089.1:0-7143 GCA_045596425.1 Acutalibacteraceae bacterium
GTAGGTGTGGCTCTGAAGCTGGTTTGCGCCTGCAGCGGCGACGCCGAGCAGATGCTTGAGCGCTACTGTGACCTTGTGGCAATAGGCACGGTTGCCGATGTAATGCCCCTTATCGGGGAAAACAGATACCTTGTTATCAGAGGTCTTAAGAAGCTGAGCCGCTCGCCCCGCCCGGGCATTTCGGCCATGCTTCGTCTTTCCGGCCTTGATTCCAAAAAGCTCAGCGCCACAAGCATCGGATACAGCATAGCACCAAGGCTCAATGCCGCCGGGCGTCTGGGTCAGGCCAAAATAGCGGCAGACCTGCTGATGAGCCGGGACGATGTTTCCTCGGAGGAGCTTGCCGAGGAGCTTTGCCGCCTTAACCGGCAGCGTCAGACCATAGAAACCGAGATATGGAAGGAAGCCAGCGCCCTTATTGACGGCTCTTCCCCCGACAGTCCCATAGTCCTTGCCAGTGAAAGCTGGCATCAGGGCGTTATCGGCATTGCCGCGTCCAGGCTTTCCGAGCAGTACTCCCTGCCCGCTATAATGATATGTCTCAGCGACGGTGTGGGCAAGGGCTCCTGCCGCAGCTACGGCGGCTTCAATCTCTTTGAGGCGCTGTCCGCCTGCTCGGAGCATTTGCTTGGCTTTGGCGGCCACGCGCTGGCAGCGGGGCTTAATATCCGTCAGGATAAGCTGGAGGATTTCCGCAAGGCCATGGCTGAGTATTACCGGCTCAACAAGCCTCTGCCCCAGCCGGAGGTACAGTGCGACCTGCTTATCGGCGACGCAGACCTTCTTACGGTTGATAATGTGGCCTCCCTTGACCAGCTGGAGCCCTACGGCAACGCAAACCCCAAGCCCCTTATGTGCATAAGCGGCGCGGTGCTGGAGAGCATGCGCGGTGTGGGCAAAGAGGGCAAGCATCTGAGCATGCGTATAAGGCTGGGTGAAAAGAGCTTCGACTGCATTTTCTTTTCCCATACTGCCAGAGAGCTTAATCTGCGGGAGAACGACAGGATTGATCTGGCCTTCTCTCCCCAGCTCAACGATTTCAGAAAGCCTGCAACGGTTCAGCTTCTTGTAAGCGCACTGAGGCATCACCGACCGGAGGAGCCCTGTGCCGCAGTTCTTTCCGGCTCCAGAGAGGAGCTTTGGGCGCTGATGAACTGCTTCCCCGCCAGAACGGATTTTGTGCGGGTATGGCGTATGCTTGAAAGAAGGGGCTTTATTCTGGGAGACTGCCTTGAGGAGCTTTTGAAGCAGACGCCTCAGTGTATGACGGAGGAATGCTTCTGCCTGTGCCTGAGAGTATTCTATGAGGCCGGACTTATTGCCGGCGGCAGGGATGGCGGTATTTTCGGCGCTGCGGCGGTCAGGACTCAGGGCAAAACCGACCTTGAGGCCACAGAGCTTATGCGCCTGATAAAAAACATTTGACTGTGGAGAGCACGGATATGTCTGAAGATAACAGAAAACTCCATAAGCCTCTTGACCCGGACGAGATGTTCCGCAGCCTGGAGGAAAAGATACAAAGCCTCAGCTACAATGTGGAAGCGGGGCGCATCCGTGCTGCCTACGATCTGGCAAAGCTGGCTCACTCCGGGCAGCTTCGCAAGGACGGCTCTCCTTATGTGACCCATTGCGTGGCCGCAGCGGAGATCACCGTCGATATGGGTCTGGATGAGGACTCCATAGTGTCGGCTCTGCTGCACGATGTGATAGAGGACACGAACCTGAGCCATGCGGACATTGCCCACCAGTTCGGCATCCCTGTTGCGGACATTGTTGAGGGTGTCACGAAGCTCACCCGTGTGCAGTACACCAGCAAGGAAGACGAGCAGATGGAGAACCTTCGCAAAATGCTCATGGCAATGGCGAAGGACATCCGCGTTATCCTTATCAAGATAGCGGACAGGCTTCACAATATGCGCACGATGGCCTACCAGACGGAGGACAAGCAGCGCAGCAAGTCACTTGAGACAATGGAAATCTACGCCCCCATAGCCCACCGCCTCGGTATGCAGCGGGCAAAATGGGAGCTGGAGGATCTGTCCCTTCAGTACCTTGACCCCACAGGCTACAAGCACATTACCGAAACTCTTGAAGAAAAAATGCCTCAGATGGACGCCTTCATGGACAGCATGAAGCAGCGCATCCAGTCACGCCTCAACGCAGAGGGGCTGGACGCCTCGGTGTTCTGTCGGATAAAGCATGTTTACAGCATATACAGGAAGATGTACGCCCAGAAGCTGGACATTAACGGCATTTTTGATCTGTGCGCCTTTCGCGTCATAGTAAACACCATCCCCGACTGCTACAATGTGCTGGGCATTATCCACGATATGTTCAAGCCCGTGCCCGGCCGCTTCAAGGATTATATATCCTCCCCCAAGCCCAACATGTACCAGAGCGTGCACACCACGGTTATCGGCTCCGAGGGCATTCCCTTTGAGGTTCAGATACGCACATGGGACATGCACCACACCGCCGAATACGGCGTTGCCGCCCACTGGAAATACAAGATGAACGACGGCGGCAGCACGCTCAGAAGCGGCGATGAGGATAAGTTTGCCTGGGTGCGCCAGCTGCTTGAAAGTCAGCAGGAATCTGACGCTCAGGACTTTGTTCACAACCTGAAGATAGACATGTTTGCCGACGAGGTTTTCGTTTTCTCCCCCAAGGGTGACGTTATTAACCTGCCCGCCGGCGCAACTCCCATAGATTTTGCATACAGCATACACTCCGACGTCGGCAACCGTATGGTCGGCGCCAAGGTGGACGGACGCATTGTGCCGCTGGATTACCGCGTTAAGATGGGAGAAATCGTGGAGGTGCTTACCACGACCGCGACCGACCGCGGTCCGAGCCGCGATTGGATCAACATCGTGCATACCAGCGAAGCACGCAACAAGATTCGCGGCTGGTTTAAGCGTGAACGCCGCGAGGAGAATATCCAGCAAGGGCGCGAGGAATTGGAGCGTGAGCTTGCGCGCAACTTTATCCGCTTGCCCGAAGAACGGATGGAAGCCTTTTTGCTTTCTCAGAGCAAAAAACAGCATTACAACACTCTGGACGATTTCTATGCGGCTATCGGCTACGGCGGCGTGCTTTTGTCCCGTCTGATGCCGCGCCTGAAAGATGAATATACCCGTATCCAGCGCGAAGAGCAGATTGCCGCCGCACCCGTAGCGGCAACGCTCACTCCTGCGACCAAGCGTACCAAGAATAACGGCGGCGTCGTTATTGACAATATGGACAACTGTCTGGTGAAATTCGCGCAGTGCTGCAATCCTGTTCCGGGAGATTCCATTATCGGCTTCATTACGCGCGGTTACGGCGTGTCCATTCACCGCCGCGATTGCACGAACGTGCCGAAGAATCTGGAAACCTGCGAAAACCGCGAGCGCTGGGTACGTGTGCACTGGGAAGAGGAGCAAAAAACGGCGTTTAACGCCAATTTGCGCATTATTGCGGATAACGGCGAGAATCTGTTACTCAAACTGGCAACAATGCTGGCAGGACATCACATCCCCGTGCATTCCATCAATGCGCGTGACACCGAAAATCACGGTGCCATCGTGACAATGACGGTAGCGGTCAACAGCGTGGAGCATTTGCAATTTGTGATTGATCGGATTAAGAGTATTCCGCACGTTGCTAACGTCGAACGCGCATCGGTATGACCGCAAAATAGGAGTTGTATATATGAAGGCAGTATATCAGCGTGTAACTCACGCGAGCGTGACGGTGGACGGAAAGGTTGTCGGACAGATCAAAGAGGGCGTTTTGCTGCTTGTCGGCGTCTGTCCCGAGGATACACCTGCCGAGGCAACCCTACTGGCGCAGAAGGTTGCCAATATGCGCGTGTTTTGCGATGAACAGGATAAAATGAACTTGTCCGTGCTGGATATCGGCGGTGGTGTGCTGGTGGTGTCCCAGTTTACGCTGTGTGCCAACGTTAAGCGCGGTCGCCGCCCCGATTTCTTCGGTGCGGCTTCGCCTGCATTGGCGGAACCCTTGTGCGAGCAGGTCGTGCAGGCGTTGCGCGATTGTGGTGTGCAGGACGTGCAAACGGGGTGCTTCGGTGCGGATATGAAGGTCGAGCTTCTCAACGACGGTCCTGTTACCTTGATTTTGGACACCGATGAGTGGAAGAAGGAGAACAAAGGATGAAGGTTACCTATTATGCGGTCGGTGACCTTGGCACAAACTGCTATATTGTCAGCGATAACAGCGGTCACGCGGCGATTGTTGACCCCGGTGGGAATGCACAACGCATCCTTCAAGATGTAAAGTTGAACAACTTGACAGTGGACTATATCCTGCTTACGCACGCACATTTCGACCATATTATGGCGACAGGGGCGTTGCGCGATGCGACGGGAGCGCAGCTTTGTGTCGGCGCAGGGGATGCACCGATGCTGTACGATGCGCAGTTTAATCTCTCAGCCATGGTATATCCCGAACGGGCGGTTGGATTGACCGCCGACCGCCTTTTGTTCGAGGGGGACGTTATCCAAATTGGGGATGAAGCCCTGACTGTATTGGAAACCCCCGGCCACACGCAAGGCGGCGTATGCTATCTTGGTGACGGCGTGCTGTTTTCGGGCGATACGTTGTTTGCCGGTTCCATCGGGCGTACCGATTTGCCCGGTGGGGATATGGCTATTCTTCGTCGTTCGCTTACGCGTTTAGCGTCGCTTGAAGGCGATTATACCGTCTATTCGGGGCACGGCGAGGAAACGACCTTGTCTTATGAAAAGGCATCAAATCCGTATTTGATTGGTTGAGGGTACTATGCATCTGTATCTACAAGGACACGATTTTCATTTTGAATTGCAAAATGTGTCGCGGCTGTTTTTGCCGTTGGAGAAGATTATCACGCACGCGGACGGTTCTTCTGTTGAGGAGCATGACGGATTGCGTGTAATCGCTTCGCTGTCACCCGAGGAGAAGGGAGCAACGCTTACCTGCCGCGTGACGGTGGACAGCTTTGATGAACAACGCACCACCTTCATGCCGGATGAGGGTGACGGATTTCGGGATGCGTGCGAGCTCCAAATGTGCACGCTTCTGTATCATTTACTGGCGCAGCTGCTCGGCTTTACGCAGACGTGGGGCTTGGTAACGGGTGTTCGTCCCGTCAAACTTTTGCGCCGCTTAACGCGTGAAATGGGCGCCGAAGCCGCCGCCGATTATATGCGTCAAAAACTGCTCGTCAGCGAGAATAAACTCGCTTTATGCCGCGATACGCTGGCAATTGAGGATGAAATTCTGGCGCTGTCGCGTCCCGAATCTTTCAGCTTGTACGTGTCTATTCCGTTTTGCCCGACTCGGTGCGATTATTGCTCGTTTGTTTCGCAGACGGTGGTGCAGGCGAAAAAGCTCATTCCCGTTTACGTTGAGCAGTTGTGCCGTGAAATCGCCTACACGGGGGAAATCGCCCGTCGCCTTGGCTTGCGATTGGAAACGGTATATTTCGGCGGTGGTACGCCTACCACGCTGTCTGCACAACAGCTCACGCAGCTTTTGCGGACGGTGGAAGAAAATTTTGATTTATCCACCTTGCGCGAATATACCGTTGAGGCAGGGCGCCCCGATACCGTGACACCCGAAAAACTCGCGGCGATCCGCGCCGCCGGCGTCGGACGTGTGAGCATTAATCCACAGACCTTACAGTCTGCGGTGCTGGCAGGTATCGGCCGTCGCCATACCGTTGAGCAGTTCTACGACGCGTTTGATATGGCACGTAAAGCAGGCTTCTCCAACATCAATACCGATTTGATTGCCGGCCTACCTGAGGATACGTACGAGGGCTTTGCGGATACGCTGGACGGCATTCTGCGTTTGTCACCCGAAAGCGTGACCGTGCATACATTATCGATGAAGCGCGCATCCAACATTATGCTGCAACACCGCCCCGATTACCGTGTGGAGGATGATGCCGTGCGGATGGTTGGTTTGTCGGCTGAACGGTTACCCTCAGCAGGCTACCGTCCGTATTACCTCTATCGCCAAAGCCGAACCGTCGGCAATCAGGAAAACGTCGGTTGGGCTATGCCGGGTTATGAGAGCTTATACAACGTGTACATTATGGATGAAACGCACACCATTCTCGCGTGCGGTGCAGGCGGTGTCAGCAAGCTCAAAAAACCCAACAGCGATTATTTGGAGCGGATATTCAACTACAAGTTCCCGTACGAATATAACAGCGGCTTGGACGAAATGCTTGCGCGCAAGGATGCCGTGCCGAGATTTTACGAAAAACACGGATTCAGGGATTGCCAAACGTCTGAATAAGCGCTATAATATACTTGTAACCATCGAAAAAAGGA
Organism: Acutalibacteraceae bacterium; assembly: GCA_045596425.1. Taxonomy (GTDB): domain Bacteria; phylum Bacillota; class Clostridia; order Oscillospirales; family Acutalibacteraceae; genus UBA5905. Next base: position 6,324 of record JAZOCH010000089.1, read on the forward strand.
GTGTGCAACGATGACAACATTAGAAGAGGTCGTTTTCAAAGCGAAAGAAATGGCGACTGCCGCAGGGCGCAAGGCGCTGGATGTTGCGGACCTTGCCAAAATGAAACTGAAAATACTGGACAACGAAAAAGCCATCGACTCCGCGATGGAAGCGCTGGGCCATCTGCTGTTTGACAGCCGCGTAGAGGGAGCAGAGCTCAACGAGGAGCTGGTTAGTGAGCTGATTGCGCAGATTAAGGAGCTGGAAGCAGCCAACGATGATTTGCGTGCGCAGATGGATAATACGCGCGGTCGCAAAACGTGCGAATGCGGCGCCGCCAACGCAGAGGACGCCGCCTATTGCAACCACTGCGGCAAACCCTTAGACTAATATCAACAACAAAGAGCACGACCGTTATCGATCGTGCTCTTTGTTTTCGTAATCGTCTAAAAACGTTACTGTGTGTTCGCCCTTGTGATAACCGAGGATGGTTTCCAGATTGACGTTTTCCGCACTGCGGAAGATGTTGATGTCAATTTGTGGGTTGATGGTACGCAGATGGGCGATGAGTGCTTTGATTTCGGCACGCTTGCTGGTAACGTCCTCGCGTGAGCTGTCGGTTACCGAGCAAGCACACTGCAAAAATTCCAATCGATTGTACCGCGTCCAAGAGAGAATATCCTTTTCGTGTACGTGGTACAGTGGTCGGATAAGCTCCATACCCTCAAAATTCGCGGAATGAATCTTCGGCATCATTGTACGCATTTGCGCGCCGTACAGCATACTCATCAGAATGGTCTCGATGACGTCGTCAAAGTGATGCCCCAGCGCGATTTTGTT